>DIVU01000346.1 GCA_002423365.1 Desulfuromonadaceae bacterium UBA6124
CCTATTCCATCCCCGACTCATAGTTGAAGAGGGTCGTTCCAGGCAGCGCCTGCCCCTTCTTCAGCGCCTCCATGACCTGCTTGCCTTTGGGCGAGAAAGGGCCGAGATGCCCCAGTTCCAGGGTGAAACGGCCGCAGCCGAGCCCCTGCAACTCGGGGAGGCGGCCGAGTAGGGAGAAGTCCGTTTCCGAGGTCAGCACCGTCAAATCCCCCGATTTGTGCACCCGGTAGGCGTCCCCCCGGTCGGAAACCACCGGCGTGTCGCCGCGCACCCCCTTGATTGGGATGCGTGAGGTAATCAGCGGCACCGAGGCGTAAACCACCATCCCCAGCGGCAGGCCGACGGGGCGTTGCAGGATTTCACCGAGATTGTCGCGGTCGTCTTCGATGTACAATGTCGCTTCACCGGCGCCCAGCTCCTTCCAGGCGAGCAGCGCCTGACTGTTGAGGGAGTACAGCCGGTAACCGGCGATCAGGCGCACGTTCTCCAGCCCGTCGAACAAGGCGAAGTGGGCGAGATTGTTGAGGCGGAAAGAGAGAAAACCCCGGTTCACCAGCTCACGGACGGCGGCGCGGTAGCCGTCCCACTGGTGATCGAAGATGATGAAGGGGATATCCCAGACGATCTGCTCGCTTCGGTCGCCGCCCCGTTTGCCCAAGCGGCCTGACTCCTGAACGTTCGCCGGGGTCAGGGGGAGGATCAGGCGATCGACGGCCGAGTCATTAAGCAACTGGGCATCGCGGCTGTCGCGGATGGCGACGGAGATCAGCCATTCCTCGGCGGTCCGACGGGGCGCGACGCCGAGCAGAGACTCCAGGGCCGCCTGGCGATGTTCGCGGCGGGTCCGCCCCCGACCTTCCTCCAGTTCTCGGCGCAGCGCCTGGTAGAAGTCGCGGCGAATCTCCTTGAGGCGTTTGGGGGGGATGACTACCGCCGGCAGCGTCCCGGCGGTCAGTTCGCGCAAGGCGAAGGGTTCGTCGGCGGCCTTTGCGAAGACCCCGCGCAGAATGTCGAGGGTGAGAGAGGAATCCCCGGCCGGGTAGCTTTCCAGCGGGTAGTCCGCCTCGACGCGGACGGCGCCGCAGATACCGACGATGTGCATGCGCTCGGCGCTGACGGACAGCTCCAGATCGACCGCCGCCGGTTCCCGGCGCACCGCCTCCAGCTTGCGCCGGCAGGCGACCTCGCTCATGGTGAAGGCCTGCTCCGAGGAAACCTTGAAGACTCCGTCACCGACCTTGAAGATCCCCGAAAAGGGGGAGGGGACGGTGACGTAGCTGTCGGCATTGACCTTCTTTACCGCATTGCGCCCGAGCAGCAGGCTCTTCACGGTGAAGGCGGTGCCCGCCTGATCGCTTTTCGGCTGGATACGCAACCGGTCGCCGACATGGAGGCGGTCGCGGGTTTTGAAGGAAACGTCGCCGCCGCGCACTGCCGCGACCTCGCCGAGCAACTGGCCGGTCGCCCCTTTGATGGAGGGGACGGCGATGTCGGTGGGGATGCCGCCGGGGAGAAAACCCTTGGTCGGCGGCCGTCCGAAGGAGGACTTGAGCAGCTGTTTGGCCTCCTTGACCGCCTCCACCCGCTTGGCGGCGGGGGCGTCGAGGGCCAGCCGGTAGGCGCCGACCACGTTGGCCACGTATTCGGCGCTCTTCATCCGCCCCTCGATCTTGAAGCTGATGACCCCGGCTTCTTGCAGTTGCGGCAAAAGGTCGATGGCCGAGAGGTCGTTGGGGGAAAAATAGTAGCCGTCCGTTTGCCGATAGCGGTAACGGCGACGGCAGGGCTGGGCGCAGCGGCCGCGATTCCCGCTCTTGCCGCCGAGATAGGAGGAGAAATAGCACTGGCCGGAAAAGCAGAAGCAAAGCGCGCCGTGGATGAAGTGCTCCAGCTCCAGGGTGGTGCGGGCGCGGATCGCGGCGATCTCCGCCAGGGACAGCTCCCGCGCCAGCACGCCCCGGGTAAAGCCCATCTTCTCCAGCATCCGCACCCCGGCGGCGTTGTGTACCGTCATCTGCGTCGAGGCGTGCAGTTCGAGGCCGGGAAAGTGCTCCTTCGCCAGGCGCCAGACTGCCAGATCCTGCAAAATCACCGCGTCGATGCCCATGGCTTCCAGCGCCGCCAGGGTGTCGACCAGCTGCGGCAGCTCCGCTTCCTTGACTAGGGTGTTGAGGGTGACGTAAACCTTGCGCCCCTGCCGGTGGGCGTAGGCGAGCATCCGCTCCATGTCGGTCAGGGAAAAGTTCTTGGCCTTGGCCCGGGCGGAAAACTCCTTGAGCCCGGCATAGACGGCATCGGCGCCGCTTTCCATGGCGGCGAAGAAGGCTTCGAGGCTGCCGCAGGGGGCGAGCAGTTCGGGTTTGACGGGAGGGGTCATGAAATGCCTGAAACGAAAAAGGCCGGGGCGCGAACCAGCCCGGCCGAAGTTGTCCGATGGTTAAAAACTAGCATGGGGGGGAGGCGCGAAGCAATCGGAAAATAAAGCGAATTCGGATGGCATTCAGGCGGGTCGTTGAGCCATGACGACGAGATGCTTAAGCGGATACTGATCGAATTCGAGGTGCCGGCAAAGGTACCCCGCTTCCTTGATGACGTCGAGCAGGCCCGGTATCCCGAGCGTGCTGTAATAGAGGGGAGGCCCCATCGCCGAGTCGACGTGCTCGTCCGCATGATCAAGCCCCCCCGCGGAAAAGATAAAGACGCCTCCGGCCTCCAGGGCATGCATGAGTTTCAGCAGCAATGGTCGTTGTTCTTCCAGCCGAACATGCCAGATGCTGTCCCAGGCCGAGATGAAGCGATAGGTGTGCTGGGGCTGCCAGTCGCAGACGTCGGCATGATGCAGAAGGGCAGCGGGATCGGCGGCCCTGGCCAATTCAATCATGCGCTTGGAGATATCGATGCCCTCGAGCCGCAACCCGCGATCGCGCATCATAGAGTTGAAACGAGTGTTGCAGCCGCAGCCGACGTTAAGCGCCCAGCCTTCGCGGCCGTCGTCAAGAAAGGCCAGCGCATGCTCGTGCTGGCGAACGCCGTCAGTTCGACCAAACCGCTCGTCCAACCAGCGTTCGGCCAGTGAGTCATAGGCAGAGGCAATCGTGGAATGATCCAATTCGAGCCATCCGAGATTTACGGGGAAAATGGGACGGATCCAGGCGGAATTGCTTTGATCGCTGACTGAATCCTGCTTCTTCAGATAACATCATTCGAGCCCCTGTTCAAGCCTTCAAACCCAACCCGACATTGACCAGACAGGCAATGCGCATTACAATTCAGAAAAGTAATGCAAACAAGGGAGGGTGCCACGATGGCGGTTACGGCGAAAGTCACGGCGAAGGGGCAGATCACCTTGCCCAAAAATGCCCGCGAGGCGTTGGGCTCGGATGTGGTCGAGATCGAGGTTGAAGAGGGGCGGGTGCTGTTGCGGCCGGTGCGGAGCCTGGCCGGGGCTCTGCGCGATTACGCCAGGGAGGGTAAGGCGCTGAACGAAATCCGCGAAGAGGTCTGGGGGGAGGTCGCCCGTGACGCCGAGTGTTGAAACCCTGCTCGACACCAATGTCGTGTTGCGCTACCTGCTCGCCGACATCCCCGACCAGTTCGCCGAAGCGAAGGCCTTTTTCGAAAAAGTGCGCGTCGGCGAGACAAAGTCGCTGCTGCTGGAAAGCGTCGTGGTCGAGTGCGTCTATGTCTTGACCAAGTTTTACCGGGTACCCAAGGTGCGGGCGGTCACGATTCTGACGGAACTTTTACGGTACAAAGGCATCGTCAACCCGGATAAAGAGACGCTGGTGGCCGGGCTGCGGCTTCATGGCGAAAACGCCCTGGATGTCGTGGACTGCCTGTTGCTGGCGCAGGCCCGTCATTTTGGACGGCCGATTTTTTCCTTCGACAAACGACTGAACGGTGCGCTTGCTGCCGATGCGCGGGGCTGATTTACCAAAAGCCAATTTCCCGCATTGCCTTTTCGCAAAGGGGGGGACTTATGGCCTACCCAAGAACGACAAAAGGCGCCAGAGTATTTTACTCTTTTGATTTTGCATACATAGAAAAAAGTAGCCTGACCCTTTGGTGTCTTCTTCGAAGAGCCTGAAACGAAAAAGGCCGGGGCGCGAACCAAGTTGTCCGATGGTTAAAAACTAGCATGGGGGGACGCAGCAATCGGAAAATAAGACGATTCGGGACGACGGTGAGTTGTAGTCCCTAGAACTAGAGCAAATACATTGTCTTCGGTAAATCGTACCTTCACAATCCGAGGCGGGATGAGAAAGAGCAAGGTTGTCGGTGCCGGCCATTGACGGTTGACAAACATGCCGCGACGGGTGATAAAAAAATCTCATTCCAATTTTGGAGAACAGCACGTGACAGAGTCTTCTGACAGAATTCAACCCGCAGCCGCCGCCCCAATCGGAGGTGCGGCTTTTTCTCGGTCGGCACGATGTCGAGCTAAAGTAAACGTAACAAAAATTCCAATAGCGTTTCCGTAATTTTTCTCGGGAGAGCTGCAATAGTGGAGGGCCCGTGAGTAATAATCTGAAATGGCTCCACATTTCCGACATCCACTTTCATCCGAAAACGGAATGGCGTGACAATGCCGCCAGAGAGTCTTTGCTCAAATATCTTGGGAACACGTTCAGGGAAGACGAGTCGCTACATCCGGACTTGATCTTCTGCACAGGCGATATTGCTTTTGGAGAAACCGGCCTAGCTCCGCTGGCAAAGCAATACGAACAAGCTGTCGTTTTCTTTAACGATCTGCTGCGAATCTGTGGCCGAGAAGGGGAAACCCTTTCAAAAGATCGACTGTTTGTCGTTCCTGGCAACCACGATATTAATCGAAATAGCTTTAATAGGGATGCCCAAGAAACTTTAACTAACAAGGCGAAATGGCCGCATCAACACGTTGAAGAAATTAATCGGCGTTTTAGCGAATGCTCTTCCGAGTTCAAAGATGCCGTTAAACGACTTTACGAATACGATCAATTTATTCAAAGCTTCCTTCCCCACCAACACGATTCGGAAGGTAGATGCTTTTACACCCGCGTTATCAATATCGAAGGTTTAGACATAGGTATTGCCGGTTTTAATTCGGCGTGGTCCTGTTCCGGGCCAGAAGATGACCGCCATCTTTGGCTTGCGGCAAAGTGGCAATGCAACACGGCCGAATCGGCTATAAAAACCGCCGACATACGTTTTGGGCTCATTCATCATCCCACCGACTGGCTGAATGAATCCGATCGCGACATCATGACTCGCCGAATACCGGGCCATTTTCACTTTTGGCTCCATGGTCACAGTCACAACGCATGGGTCGTACCTGGAGCAAATCACATCACTATTGCTGCTGGAGCGGTAGGGGCGCAAGAGAGCAATGAGTTCGGTTTCAATCTGGGATGTTTCAATAAGGATGAATCAAAAGGGACGATTCATCTGCACACCTACTCCCCCAGGGATAACGGGTGGACGATTACGCCAGTTGCAAACCATGCCCCAAAAGGCATTTGGCCTGTCCATCTTTCGTCTTGTGCGCACATCGACTCTATTTCTTCGGTCCCGTCGACTACGCCATCTCCTCAAACGACGGCCCCTTATAATCCGGCAAATCGCATTTTCAACGTGCCGTTTCGGGCGAAAGGGGATCAGGTTGTCGGTCGTGAAGAAGCATTGCAGCAAGTAAAAACTCAGTTAACAGAAGGACGACGCACCGCCATCGGGCACACTGCGGCTTTTGAAGGATTAGGCGGCCTCGGGAAGACGCAACTGGCAGTCGAATTCGCTTACCAATTCAGCGACATCTATCCTAGTGGCGTGATTTGGATTAATGCCGATCAGGATATCAATGCCCAATTGACGGAAATTGCCGTATCCGCTAAATGGATTGCCTCCGAGACGGAACACAAGGTCAAATTCGATATCGCCTTACATCGCCTGAAAACCTTTTCGAACGGTCTCATCATTTTCGACAACGTTGAAGACTTCTCTGATATCGAACCCTATTTCCCTCGCCCCGAGGCAACGCCCCATATCCTGGTGACCAGTCGCAATCCCTTGCCGGGATTTGCCCCCATACAGCTCGACCCGCTTAATCCGGACCAGTCGTTACAATTGCTTTTACAGGAGTCAGGCCGCAAAATAACAGATTCTAGTGAAGAAAACGCCGCCCGTGAGATCGTTGCCCAACTGGATGGCCTGCCTCTCGCACTGGAAATGGCCGGTGCATATCTTTGTCACCGATCAACTCTTTCTTTTGCAAATTATCGGGATCTATTAACCGCCGATCCGATCAAAATCTTGCGCAATCCATATCTTGCAAGTTTCACCAAACACGATGCCGACCTGTTCAAAACGCTAAAAATAGAAGAAGAAATTTTTTCTGAAGAACCTCTCCTAAAAGAAGTTCTGGACCTCCTCACTTGGAGCAGCCCCGCATCTATGGGGCTTTCGCTTCTGTCGGCGTTGGTGGATCAACAGGAAACGGAGATTTTAGGGGCTCTATCATTAGGGGTCCAACTCAAACTTCTACAAAAAAGTGGAACGGACCGATATGCCCTACATCGCCTCGTTCGCGAAGTTCGTCGTTGCGAACAGCCACTCGCGGGGCGTGAGAACTGGATAAACAATATTTGTGGAAGACTAGGTAAGTGGTTTGAAGAAATCCGAGAAGATTTTCTTAAACTCCCTCGGTTTGAGGGAGAGATCGATCATCTCGTTGCTTGGCGCGATAATGTAGAGAATATTTTTCCGACACACGTATGCAAACTTACATGGCTTTTGGCATATCCTGCTTACCACCGAAGAATGTTCCGAGAATCTCAGAATTATATTGAACTTGCGGAAAAGGTTTATACTGAAAGGAATTTATCCGATTCCAAACTCTACGCCGACCTTCTAAACGATTTTGGGTTCACTATTGGTGTATTGGGCGACCATCGAAGAGGGCTTGAATATCAAGAAAAGGCACTGGAAATCAGGCGCAAGCATTTCGGCGAACGGCACCCGGATACCGCAGCCTCCTATAACAATGTCGGCAGCACCTACGGCGAACTGGGAGACCATCAGAGAGCGTTGGAATATCAGGAAAAGGCGCTGGAAATATGCCGCGACCTTTTCGGGGAACGGCACCCGAATACCGCAGCCACCTATAACAATGTCGGGACCACCTACGGCGAACTGGGCGACCATCAGAGCGCGCTCGAATCTCAGAAAAAAGCGCTGGAGGCGAGACGCGACCTTTTTGACGAACGGCACCCCGATACCGCAGGCTCCTATAACAATGTCGGGACCACCTACGGCAAACTGGGCGACTATCGGAGCGCGCTCGAATATAAGGAAAAGACCCTGGAAATATTCCGCGAGCTCCTCGGCGACTGCCATCCCGATACAATTGAAAGTTATTTGAATGTCAGTTATTGCTATTTCAATTTAAACCAATACGACAAAGCCCTACATTTTCTTCAAGTTGGACAAAAGTTCGCCCAAAATTCTCTCCCTCCAAAACACGCCTTACACAAAAAATTTGAAAACGGGATACGGCAGGTCACTTCAAAAACGACACGTCCAGGTTTTCGGCCGCTCTCAAAACATACCAAGAAGAAAAAGCGGCGATGATGTAGCTTACCAGAGGAATTCAAGGCGGGAGAGATTTTTACTTACCCAGGGGCATTGGCTGTTTGTGAAAAAGGGGCCGGCTTTATTTTTCCGAACGATGCCGCAAAGGCAAGCGAGCACGGGGAAAACAGACAACGTCCGCTCAGCGATAATCGTCTTCGCGTTGATGGCGAACCGCGAGGACGGTCACGGTTTTTTCGTCTTCGATCTCAAAAAGCGCGACATAGCCGCCGCCACCGAAAGGAATCACCAGCTCGCGCAAAAAAGGGTCGTCGGGGGTCGCCTTGCGGCAGGTAAAGGGAAAATCGTGCAGAACGGCGATGCTCTTTTCGATGGCTTCAAGGGCGCCGCGCGCGGCTCGCGGGTCTTTTCGCAGAAGAAAGTCGTACAACCGCAGAAGGTCTTCCCGGGCGGTCCTGGTGTAGCGGACGGCAAAGCTCACTTGCGGGCTTCGCCCTCTTTACGGCCCAGCAGGTCGCGCATGCTCGCCAAAACCTCGTCGGCGGAATAATACTCGCCGCTTCTGCGGGCTTCGTCACGCCCGGCCAATCCTCGCGTCACAAATTCCCGTTGCAGTTTCCGTTGCTCGATGCCGTCGCGCAGGGCTTTCTCCATGAAGCCGGAGAGGGTTTCCCCTTCGTGCAAAACACTTTCGGCTGCCGCGCGCAGTTCTGGATCGACCCGGAGGGACGGTATCGTGGCTGTTTTCATGGCGAACTCCTTGCGTTGCGTTTGCGACACATTTTAGAGGGTTTTGTCGCCGGCTTCAAGCGCGCTTTTCGAATTCCGGGGACACGCTACCTATCTATCCCTATTTTTAAGCCCCCCTGCGGCGGACTCCTTGACAAGGCGCAGTTCGAGGCGACAGCCAAGGGCATGGGCATATTTGCGCAGAGTGGCGAGTGATGGCGAATGTCTGCTGTTGCCGGATTCGAGCCGGGCAATGGCCGACTGAGTGGTGCCGATACGCTCGGCGACCTCCGCCTGCGTAACGCCCGCCGCCGCCCTGGCTTTCAGAAATTCATCGAGCAAGGCAAACTCTTCTTCCAGTTTGTCGTATTCATCCTTCACCTCGGCGCGGGCGAGGGCGCGCGCCTTAAGCTCTTTGTGAGAAAGCATCTTTGGCCTCCTTCAGACGCCTGCGCGCAATGGCCAGCTCATTGGGCGGCGTCTTATCGGTTTTCTTGACGAAGTGGTGTAACATGACGATCTTGCGTCCGATGACCGTACAGAAGAACACCCTGGCAATCCCTTCGGAAGCTTTCAGCCGCAACTCAAATAACCCTTCCCCCATTGCGCGGGTATGAGGCATCCCCAAGTCGGGGCCATATACTTCCATCCGGTCTGTGTAGCGAATGTACCGGGCAAGCAAGCCGGCCGGCATTTCCAGGATGCCTGCTTGAACGGTTTCGCTGACGTAGGTGATTGTCCAGTGCATGGCCAAATTATAGCATATTTGCTATGAGTGTCTAGGGGCGCTGAACAGGGGAAATCCGGAAAAGCAACAATCGCACCCCCACTTTCATTTCATCTTCGATTTCAGCTTGATCGTCTCGCCGGCCACCATGAAGGCGCCCCGGCCTCGGTGATGGATGGTTCGCGGGTTGTTCACGGCCGGATCGATCCAGGCCTTGACGACTTCGAGGACGAACAGGCCGTAGCGTTCCACCATCCCCGTGTCCGTTACCCGGCATTCGAGCTGGGCGAAACATTCGGCGACGAGGGGAACGGCGATTTGCGCCGCCGGTTTGGGGGTGAAGCCGAATTTCG
Source organism: Desulfuromonadaceae bacterium UBA6124 (assembly GCA_002423365.1). Classification (GTDB taxonomy): domain Bacteria; phylum Desulfobacterota; class Desulfuromonadia; order Desulfuromonadales; family Trichloromonadaceae; genus Trichloromonas. The sequence continues at coordinate 9,373 of DIVU01000346.1, forward strand.
CGAATTTGTCGGTGTTCGCCCCGGTGCAATTGCCGCAGGCCACGACGCGCTCGGCGAGCTCCACGGTGGGAATGTTGATCGCGCATTCGCGGGACGCCATCAGCAGGCCGAACGAATGGTTCCGTTCACCAATGATGCACCCTACCAGCGGCGGCTCGAATTCCATCATGGTGAGCCAGGAGAGGGTCATGATGTTTGCGCTCCCGCAGTCGGCGGTGGTGAGCAGCACCACCGGGCCGGGCTCGAGCAGGCCGTAGACCTTGGACAGGGGATAGGATCGTTTCGCCATGTCGGAACCTCCTCGCCGTAATCCGCGCCAGGTAGCTGCCAAAAATATTCAGATTCGATTTGAATCATACTTCCAAACCCACAGCCGGCAAGCTTTCGCCCGCTCCGACCCCGTCATAACGACAAAAGGCGCCGGTCAAGGCGCCTTTTGTTTGTTTACTGTCGAAAATCCGCGAAAATCAGAGAATCACGCTGGCGATGGTGTAGGCGACGATGGTCGAGACGCTGACGCCGATCAGGCCGGGGATCATGAAGCTGTGGTTGAGCAGGTACTTGCCGATGCGGGTGGTGCCGGTGCGGTCGAAGTTGATGGCTGCCAGGTCGCTGGGATAGAAGGCGAAGAAGAAGTAGGCGTAACTGGCCGGGATCAGACCCAAGAGCAGCGGCACCGGCAGGCCGAGGGCGAGGCCCAGGGGCAGGGTGATGGCGAGGGTGGCCGCCTGGCTTTTGACGAAGGCCGAGATGCAGAAGGTGGCGATGGC
>DIVU01000349.1 GCA_002423365.1 Desulfuromonadaceae bacterium UBA6124
GAATCGCGCCGGGGCCGCCATAAAATCAACAGGTTACGGATTTTAATCCGTAGCCTGTTTTTGCTTGGGGTATACTTTGGGGTATACTTTTGCAAAAGTTAGTTTCTGAATGTTTTTTGGGAGTGGGCGTAAAAATCGACTTTTTCGCCGGTGGTGATGATCGCCTCCCGCCGCTGCCAGGTGATGAGCAGCTGGCCAGGGTTAACCCGTTCGGCGGATCCATGCCGAGGGCCGCGTTGATCTTGACGACGGCGCAGTCGGTGATGAAATCCGAAGCCCTGAGCCGGTCCAGGTTCGATTTTTTCAAGTAGGGCAGGGCCGGACTATTCACCGGGCGCCGGTGGTCCTGATCGCCTCCCGCCGTTGACGGTGATGAACCGCTGGCCAGGGTCAACGAGTTCGGCGGNNTCCATGCCGAGGACCGGGTTGATCTTCACCCGCCGCTTCGCAGCCCAGGACCTGGTTGATCTTGACGGCGCCGGTGGTGGAAGTGAGTTAGCATTTTTTACACAAACTGTTCTTGTAAATACAAATTAAAGATTCTAGTGCCCTGTAATTAATAATAAAAATCAAACTGGAACAACTTGTGCTTTGATTTATTTTTTGTGTTTTCCCCGGCGCCTGCTTTGGCGTGCTCCTCCAGACGGCGCCGGGGATGAGCAGCTGACCACGGTCAACGAGTTCAACAGGGTTGTGCTTTGGGGTGGGTTGTTGCGGTGGGGTCAGTCGGTGGGCAGGTTGCGCCGGTCATGAACGACGGCGCCGGGGAAAATTTCTTTTATCATCAAAACGGCTTCGGCTTCTTCGGGGGTTGCGCCTGCCAGCTTTTTCAACTCCCGCGATGAAATCACGGCTTTACCGGGGAAGGTTTCGAGCAGCCCGGGCACGTCCAGGGCATTTTCCGCCAGCAGATAGGCGCGGCCGCCGCTGGTTTGAACTTCAAAGACTTGGCCGCCGCGGATCGTTTCGGCGGCCGGGGCCGGTGGCGATGGTTCCGCCGCTGCCGTTGTGGGCGGTGATGCTTTCGGCCGCAGGCCGGGGGAAAGTCCGGCGATGATCCAGGCGCGAACGTCGCCGCCGGTCTGGTGATATTCTCCCGGATCCTTGCCGCTTGGGACTGGCCAGCGGGTCGCCTGGGGAAAGGTCGCCGTCCACCATTGCGCCGCTTGTCCGCCGGGGTTGTCGATCTTGCCGGTTTTCGGATTTTCTCTCGGCTCGAAATCCAGAGCAACGAGGATGCACAAGGACTGCCGCAGGATCGCGGCGGCGGTCTGTTTAGGACGCGCGGCGCAGGTGCCGAGGGGCAACGCGGCGGCCACGTCGCCAGCTTGCCAGGCAACCAACAGCGCATCCAGGGCCGATTCCACAACGACACAGGCGGCCGTCTTGTCGCCGATTATCAGCACGTCATCCCCTGAGCCGGGCAACCAGTAATAACGGGGTTCGCCTTCGGGTTGTCTGATTTGGACACGATGCACGCCGATTGCATCGAAATAGGGGATAACAACACCCTGGGGGATCCATAGCTTTTTCGGCTTGCCGGTTTTTGTGCTGATCTCTTCCGGCAATCCCCAAGCGGATCGCGCCCGGTAAAGGTCGGCGGGGTTCCAGCCGAGGCGAAACCGCTTGACCGCATCGGTGGGAAGGCCACGGCTTGCCAGGTAATCCAGCTGTTCGCGATTTCCGAGAAGTTGCCGGTGACACCATTCGACCATGACGGCGGCCTTGTCTCTCCAGGTGCTCGCCGGGCCGGTGGCTTCGGCGGCCTGCCAGCTGGTGACGGTGGGGCGCCTGATCGTCGGCGGGGTCAGGTCGGGCACATGGGCGGCGGTGCGTACACGGTCCCGGGCCATTCGGCACTTGTCGCGAACGGGGCAGGTGGTTGAATCACAGGCTTTGCCGAGGGCTTCATGGGCTTCGGGGCAGGTCAGGTGCTCGAACTTGCGTAAAAACTCGATAGCATCCCGGGCGCCGCAGTTCCGACACATCCAGCCGCCGCTTTCCGGCCATACCACGAATCTATCTGACTTCGACGGGTCCGCTTGCGAGGTGCCGCAGGACGGGCAGGGGCCGTGCCATTCGCCGCCTTTGTTGCTCGAAACGCGGCGAAGAGTGACGTGTTTTTGTGCCAGGTCAAGCAAGTTCATAAACCGCGCCCCCCTCGTTTAATCCGGTCAAGAATCATTCGGCCCGACGAAGGCGAACGGGCGAAGAGTGACAATTTTTGTCTTGAAGGATATCCTTCAAAATACACAAACTCTCTATATACATTCCCTATCCTTTATTAACTTTACTAAGATTTATCCTTCAAAGGTTCAAAGTAATAAATAAAGATAATAATAACAAGGTCTTAGAATTTGAATGATCGCTTTTGAAAGGTTCGCTTATCCTTCGGATCATTCAAGAATATGGCGCAATTCAAGGCCGATATACCGGACGGCACCCCCGGCGGCGCCTCGGTCCTTCTGGTAGCCGCGCCGCGCCATCGAATCGCCGAATCGTTTTTGACTCGGTGCCTTGTCGGAAATATTCGCTATCCACCATTCCTTAAACGACACATAAGCGTTCTTGGCGGTAACGGTAGCATCCGCCGCTTCGATGCATCGTTCCTCGATCCAGGCGAAAAGGTCATCTTCGGATTGTCGATATTCAGCCGTCGCCGACAGGACGGACGGCGGCGGGTTCAATCCCTGTTTCTGCCATTCCAGGCAACCACGCACCAGCCATGCCAGGATGCCGGGCCCTTCCTTCATGAGCCGTTCGGGCAGGCCCTTGTCGATCTTCCTTTCGTGCTCGGCTATCGGCCGTTCGACGTAGGAAAGGGAAAACTCGACCATGTGCAGCCGGGACCAGAAAGCGAAGTCTTGCGCATCTGCCCGGGGCTTGTGGTTGGTCGCCAGGCATAGCAGGTGCGACGGCGCCCACGTAGAGGGCTGCCGGTCGTGCGGACTCCTCCCGGTGAGGGTGTCGCCGCCGGACAACCATTTCACGCGGGATGCCGAGAAGCGCCGCCCCTGGTCCGTTTCGCTGCAAAAGGCCACGCGCAGACCACGCAACGCCATCAGGTGCGGCGACGGCCCCGCCGGGTTGCTCGCTCGCCCCTGATCCAGCAGCAGTTCAGCCGGAACCGGCGCCGCCAGCGGACCCAGGACGGCGCCGAGGGTTTCAATCAAGGTGCCTTTGCCGTTGCGGCCGAAGCCGTAGAGAACCGCGAAAACGTGTTCTCGGACAACGCCGGTGACGCCGTAGCCGAAGAGGCGCCCCAGGTAACCGGCGCGGGCCTGATCGTCGGTCATGATTTCGGGGATGAAACTTTCCCATTCTGGACAGGGGGAGTTTTCGCCGGTGGCGAGATAATCATCAACCCCTTCGGGGAAGGGAAATGGACTGGCCAGGGTCAGCAGATCGTCGGGATCCCCGGGCCGTAGTAGGCCGGTGCGCAGATCGACCACGCCATTTTGACAGGCCAGCAACCACGGCTTGTTGTCCAGCCGGTCGCCGGTGACGACTAAGGAACTTTCGCCGCAGGTGGCCGCGAATATCAGGCAGTTTTCCCGGCCGCGCCGGGAACGTAGCCGATTGACGCGGCGCATAACCTGAGCCTGTCGCCGCTGCATCCGGTCGGCTTCGTCTTCGTCGGTCGTTTCCGCCAACTGTCGGGCGATTGCCTGGACTTCCTTTAAATAAGCCTGTGCCACGGCTTCGACGGCGGTTAAGGCCGTGCCGGTGGTGTCGCGTTGCCAGTGATGCCCTTGCCAGGCCAGCCATTCACCGGCGGACGCGTCAAACACAAACCGACCACGATGCAAGGCCGCAAACAGGATGCCGTCGCCCAACTCGTTGGCGTTGTAACAGGCGCGGACGAATTCGGGATCGTCAGGGCCGCCAGGTGGTGTTTTCTTGCCGTCGATTTTGTCCAGGTGGCGGGCCTCTTCGGCGCGGCGGGCTTCGACCTGAGCACGCAGGTCAATCAGCTTGCCGGCGGCGGCGCTCGGCGGTGTCTGGTTTTCTTGGTCAGACAATAGGACCTCCATCATGAAGTCGAAATAGAGGTTCGCCGGTCGCATTTTTCAGCGTGAGCAAGTGAGCCGCTTGCTCACGCGTCACAAGCTGATTCAACTCCCGACCCCACCACAACCCAAAGGCCCTATGGGTTTCCGCGCCGATGAGGTAAATTATTTCGAACTCCGTCTTGTGGTCATTCATCATCGGCAAGATCTCCCTTCTTCACCGATTTATCGGCCACGTTGGCCAGGGTCAGACCGGACAACCGGCGCCGCCACAAACAGACGGTAGAGGGGTCGACGTTGACAACCCGGGCGATTGTCTCATTTTTGGCTCCCGCTTCGAGTAGCGCCGCCAGGGTCACAATTTGAGCCGGACTTAGGCGGACCCCCATAAAAGGCGACTCCGACAAGGTGCGGAATTGTTTTCCGCAGCGCTTGCACTTCGCTTTCCCGTAGCTGCTTAGGTTTTTTTGGGCCGTTCGGTTCAGGCTTCCGCCGCAGGAGGGGCACATGAGCACATCACCGGGCCAGACCTGCCGAAACAGCCAATCAGCCGCGCCGCCGCGCTCGAAAAATTCCGGCAACGCTTGCAGCGCTGCTCCGGTGAAGAAATCGCCATCTTCCCTAGACCGCTTAGGGCACATGTAACCCCCTATTTATGTTAGATTTTTTGCATTGCTGCAGGGCCGAATCAAAAAAATAAATGGACTCAATATCCGGGCGCTTGCTTCCCGTAGTCAACAAACCCCTGGGAAGGACCCATTACTTTGTGAGACGGCGCAGGTGATACCGGAACCGCTCATCGACCACGGACAGGACCTTCTTTTGAACCCGGGCCATGACATCTTGGCGTTCGAGCATTGACGCAATCGTAATCATCGCCTTGTTGATTATTCCGCCTTGGCTGTTCTCCAGGTCGCGGCGTTGAAAAACGTGCATCGCTCCCGCGCCATCCGTCGCTCCCCGTCTGCCACGCCCGATGAAAGCCTGCGGCAAGTGCGTTGTCTTGCCCTTCAGCGTCTTGACGAAAACGCCCGTCGACTTCTTCGCTCGCTTGCCTTTGGTTGACTTCTTCCCGTCCGTCGTCCTGGCCGATCCACCGACATTGCGAACCCACTTCGCGCCGAAGTTCATCAAGCCGATAGGGCGCCCCTCTGCCTTGATGACTGCCTCCAGGTTCTCGCCGGTGGCCATCTGAATATTTCGCACCTCATCATCAACGCGGCGCTTGCCCAGGTTGTAGATATCGCGGATTGCATAGCTCGCTTCCGTGCGCCCCTGCTTGGCCGACTCATTCACCGCAAATTGCGCGGCCTTCCTGACACTGATTGAATCGATTGACTTAAGGGCAGCTTCAATGCCTTTGGCCTTGAGAGTAATCATGTGTGACTCCAATTATTATTTATTGTCGGATAACGCCATTCATCGATAGGGGTTACGGGGACTTCTTCACACGCTGCATGAAGCTTTCCGCTTCGGCGGCGCCCTCGACCCGCCAGCGAAGAGCCCACGGGCTATCTACCCGTGGGCTCTCGGACTACTGTTTTCCGGCGCGGGGGGCAATCCACGACCGGCACGGTTCCGCCCGCCGGTGCCGGGTGATATACTCCGCCAGCCGCGCCGCCAGCTGGATCTTGTTGACCGCGGCCTCGCGGGTCGCGTCCAGGGTCCGCGCTCGTTGCGCGACGGTTTTTTTCGCCGCGACGAGGCGGCGCTCGGTCGCCTCGTCGCCGTCGGGCCGATCCTCGCGGATGACGGCCTGCCGGGCCTCCATCAGGCTGTCGCGGGCGGCGTCGATCATGGCACGGGC
>DIVU01000198.1 GCA_002423365.1 Desulfuromonadaceae bacterium UBA6124
GGCAGAAGCAGATCCGGAAGATCGCTGTTTTCCCGAGTGGACTCGAAGTAGGCGATAAACGATCCGCATCGTTGCCGGTGGAAAGGCACAGGCCAATTAATGGAGTGATCTCCAGCCATTATGCCAGCCCCCTCTCCCATGCCCGAATGACGGTATCCCGCAAATGGTCGCTTCCTTCATGTTTGGCCAGATCCTTGAGGAACCGGTCAAAATCCTTCCGCGCGCGCCGATGGCTGAAGCGCTTCATGGTCGTGCTGCCATCGAGGTCGACAAGCCTCAGATTATCCGGTGAGGGGATTTCCCCGACGAGAATATTGTCCCATTTCAGGTCGCCATGCAGCATACCCATTCGGTGCATCCGGCCCAGAAAATTCCCGCAAAATTCCAGAAAATCCCGCTTCTCGTTCTCTCCCAGCCGTGTCCAGCGTTCCCGTAAAGTCAGGGCATTTTCGACAAATTCCATAAGAACATAAGAGCGTTCAAGCAGACGCCAGCGACGTTCCTCCAGGCAGAGCAACGGCACCGGGACGGGGATGCCGCGCACCAGAAAGTACCAGTTGACCAGCCAGGCGCGCAGGGCCCGGGAGCGGCGCACGGCATTGCCGAGACGATAGAGCCAGCCGCGACAGTTATAGCGTTTAAGCAAATATTTCACGCCGGCAATCTCCACCACTCCGGCATGGGTACGACTCCCCGGTTTGAGAATACGCGCCTCGTGAAAAAGCCGGTCGGGGTCGGGAAGCAGTGCCTCAAGAGCCGCCAAGACTAGGGGAGAGTGTTGTCTCAGGGCCAAAAATCCGTGACGCGTTTCCCGAACAAAATCGGCATTGGAACCGAGGGAGCGCAGGGCTTTCCGCTGCCACTCGTGGAATTCCTGGGAAGGAATGGAGGGGGAATCGTTGCCGGGTATCACGTCAGCTCTGCTTTTCCCGGAGCACTCGCGAAAAGACCGCGAGGGTTTGCCGCATGTTCTTTTCCCGGGTAAAAGGAAGGGCGGTGGTCCGAGCGGACGCCCCCATGGACGCGAGCGCATCCCGGTTCAGACACTGGCCGAGACAATCCGCCAGTTCCCGCACATCCCGGGGATTTTTCTGGATGTAGCCATTCTCCCCCGGACAGATCAGTTCGGACGCCCCGTTTTCGGCGGTGGTAACAACTGCCATCCCGCAGGCCATCGCCTCGAGGCAGACATTGGAAAAGGGATCGTAGAGCGTCGGCAGAACCATCAGATCGCCGGCGGCGTAATATCTCTGCACCTGGGTCGTCTCGCCGACCAGATGCAACCGGTCGGCAAGCCCCAGGCGCGCGGCCAGTTTCCGGAAAGGCGCCGGACGTCCGCGACCGACGACGAGGACATGCAGATGACGCCCCTGAATCCCAAGTTGGGCCACCGCCTGCAACAGAACACCCAGACCCTTGCGCGGCCAGTTGTTTGAGATATGCAGAAGCGCCAGATCGTCATCCTTCAATCCGAGTTCCCGCCGAACCTCGCTTCTGAGTTCGGCCATGCTCTCGGGATTGAAGGTCTGATGATTGACGCCATTGTAAACGACGTCGATGCGCTCGGCGGGAACGCCGTAGTAGCGCTGTGCGTGGTCGCCGCACAACCGGCTATTGGTGACGATGCGCCGGCAGTCCCGGCCCGAGAGAATGCGGCGTTCCAGATAGAGATTACACAGATGCGCGGGATTGATCAGATAATTGAGCCAGCGCCAGGGAGTGAAAGGATAGCGAATACGCATCCAGTGCTTCTGCACCCCATCCCCCATCCGGTAGACATCCAGGGGGGCAAAGCGAGCCAGGCCGTAAACCACGTCGAAGGCGTGGGCTTGAACAGCGCGGGCGGCACTGCGATGAAATCCGAAAATACGCCAAAAGGAGGGTTTGCGCGGCACTTCCAGACGATGCTCGATCACTCCGGCGGGGAGATCGGCGAACCGCTGCGCGAAGGCATGAACCTCGTGCCCTTCGGCATGGAGAGCGGTGGCCAGATTAACCGAAAAGCGTTCGAGCCCGCCGTGGGAGAGGGAAAAGGAATGGTTGACCAAGGCGATTTTCATGTTCACTCGTTGTCTCGCAGCGCCTGAAGCAGAACCGGGATGTTCGCCTTCAGGGAATAGCGACGCAAAACCTTGTCCCGCCCCCGGTTCCCCATGGCTTGCCGCAGCTCGGAATCGTCGGCCAGGGTGGTCAGTTTTTCCACCCACTCCTCCTGTCGCGCGGCCCAGAATCCCTCGACGCCGTCGGTGACGATTTCACGATTGGCTCCAACAGGGGAGCAGACCACCGGCAGTCCGACCGCCATGCACTGCAACAGCTTGAAACCGCATTTACCCCGGGTCCAGACATCGTCGCTAAGGGGCATCAGACCGATATCGAAAGAGTGGAGATCGTCGATCTCGTCCACCGCCGACCAGTTTTTTTTGATTACCGGCAGATGGTCGAGATCGAAAAAATCATCGGCGACAATCTTCAAACGGAGGTTGGGCAAGCGCCGCCCCAATTCCTCCAGGGTCGGTGCAATCTGGCGGAGATATTTGAGGGTGCCCCGGCTGCCGATCCAACCCAGAATCACCATGTCGCCCGTGGCTGGCCGAGGCTTGGGCAGATAGCGTTCCATATCCAGAGGCGTGGGGAGTAGAACCGTCGGCCGGCCCAGGGCGAGACCCTGCTCCTGCAAATAACCGTTACCGGCAATGAGCAGATCGGCGCGACGGACGGTCGCGGCGAAGCGGCGCCGCTGGCGGGCATGCTGACGGTCGCTCGCCAGACTATCCTTGAACATGACCGCATCGTCAAAGTCGTAGATCAGGCG
>DIVU01000368.1 GCA_002423365.1 Desulfuromonadaceae bacterium UBA6124
TCGTTGAGCAGGTGTTCGTAATACTCCTTGAAGGTCGCAAAGCCCGAGGCGCGGATGATCTTCTGCAGCCGCCCCACCATCAGGGACTTCTTCTGGTCCGTCAGGTTGATACCGAAGCGCTGATAGATCAGGTCGCGCATCAGCTTGAATTCCTGATCGCTGATTTCCATCAGATAGCCGGACATGAAACTTCTCCCTTTTCCTCTTGCGCGGGGTGCCGGGCGCGACTCAGAAGAGCTCGCCGCCACCGCCGAGCATGACCAGTTCGTCGCTGTAGAGAAGTTTCTGCACGTCGAGCAGGATCTTCACCTCATTGCCGATCTTGCCCATGCCCTGAATGTAGCGGGTCGACTCCCGGTTGGTGCGGGGCGGCGGCTCGATCTGCTGGTCGGGGATATCCGCCACTTCGTTGACCTTGTCCACCACCAGACCGACTTCCTTGTCGTCGATGTTGACGACGATGATGCAGGTGCGGTCGTCATAATCCCGGGCTGGCAGGCCGAAGCGGGTGCGCACGTCCATCACCGGCACCACCTTGCCGCGCAGATTGATCACCCCCTTGACGAAGGCTGGCATGTCGGGGACGTCGGTGATCTTCTGGATGCCGATGATTTCGGTGACATAGCGGATCTCGATGCCGTAATCCTCCTTGGCCAGATGGAAAGTCAGGTACATCCCCTTCTGTGAATCCTCGCTGTCGTTATCTCCGGAGAAATTGAGATTCAGGTTGCTCATCTTGGTTTCGGCCATGTCAGTCTACTCCTGCGGGTTGAGTCAAAAATGGTGGGCGGCCTCAGATCGCTTCTTTTTCGTCGAACATATCCACCAGATGCCCCACGTCGAGGATCAGGCAGACTTCGCCGTCGCCGAGGATGGTGCAGCCGGAGACCCAGCGCACGTTGCCGATGTAGTCGGAAAGCCCCTTGATGACGGTCTGTTGCTGACCGACGATTTCGTCGACGAAGAGGCAGATCCCCTTGTCCTGGTATTCGAGCAGGATCAGGATGCCGTCGGGCAGAGTGCGGGATTCCGGCTCCTTCTTCAGCACGTCGTGGAGGCGGATGACGGGGAAGAAATTCTCCCGCACCCGGGCCAGTTCCTGGCCGTCGGGGGTGATGGTGATGGCGCTTTCCTGCGGACGGAAGGCCTCGCGGATGGCCAGGGTCGGGACGATGCACTTGGTATCGCCGACCCGCACCATCATGCCGTCGATGATCCCCAGCGTCAGAGGGATGCGCAGGATCATGCGCGAGCCTTGGCCGGGCTTGCTGGTTACTTCGATCTTGCCCTTGATCTTTTCGATGTTCTGCTTGACCACGTCCATCCCGACCCCGCGGCCGGAAACGTCGGTGATCTTGTCGGCGGTGGAGAAGCCGGCCTGGAAAATCAGGTTGTAGATGGCCTTGTCGCTCATGTCCGAGCCGTCGCCGTCGATCAGTCCCTTGCTGATCGCCTTGGACAGGATCTTCTCGCGGTTGAGGCCGCGGCCGTCGTCTTCGATGGTGATCCAGACCTCCCCCTCCTCGTGGCGGGCGGACAGGCGCACAATCCCCTTTTCCGGCTTGCCGGCGCGAATCCGTTCGTCGGGAGGCTCCAGGCCGTGGTCGAGGGAGTTGCGGATGAGGTGCACCAGCGGGTCGGTGATGGTTTCCACCACGGTCTTGTCGACCTCGGTCTCCTCGCCGGAGAGGATCAGCTCGACCTTCTTGCCGGCTTTCAGCGAGAGGTCGTGAACCAGTCGGATCATGCGCCGGAAGAGGCCGGAAACGGGGATCATGCGGATGGTCATGGCGATTTCCTGGAGCTCGCGCACCAGCTTGCTCATCTGCTGACCGGCCTTGTGGAAGTTTTCCAGTTCCAGTCCGGCGATATCGGGATTGTGGATGAGCATGTTCTCGGCGATGACCATCTCGCCGATCAGGTTGATGAGCTGATCGAGCTTCTCCAGGTCGACCCGGATGTCCTGGCGTTGCGCCGCCGCTGATTTGTTTGCGGCGGCCGGTTTGGCCTGGGGCGTCGGAGCCGGAGCGGATACGGGCACGGCGGCGGGCGCCTTGACCGGCGGCGGTGATTGAGACGGTGCCGCAGGGGCGGGCGCCGGTTTCGGTTTGGCCGGCGTCGGCGGCGGTGTTTGCACGGCAGCGGGGGGCGGTTCCGGCGAAGTCGGTGCCGCTGCCGGTGTCGGCGCGGGGGGCTCTTCCTTGGTTGGCGTGTCTGTGGCGGCCGGGGGATTCATGAGGGCGTCGAGCTGCCGCTGCTGCACCGCCAAGGTGGCGATGGCGCCGGCGCCGCCGTTGGTGACGTCGGCGACCGCCGCGCGCAGGGAGTCGAGACAGTCAAGGAGGATTTCCGCCGGATTACCGTCGGCGAGTTCCTTGCCCGACTTGACCAGGTCGAGGACCGATTCCATCTGATGGCTGAGGCGTTCCAGGTCAGCGTAGCCAAAAAAGCCGCAGTTCCCCTTGAAGCTGTGGATGTTACGGAAGAGGGCCGCGATCACCTCGGCGCTGGGCTTGGCCTCGGTCCATTGCAGCAGTCCCTGTTCGGCGCTCTGCAGCAGTTCGTCCGCCTCCTGGGCGAAACGTTCCACCATCTCCGGGGTGATTTCCAGTTCGAAGCCGCTGTCGGCGGCAATCTTCTTGTTCGGCGCGGCGGCGGTTTTCACCTCCGGGGCGGCCGCCGGCCCCTCCACGGCCGCGGCGGCGCCGAGGCGGATGCGTTCCTGGGCCAGGTCCGTCGCCTGGATCAGGCGGCTCTTCATCTCCTCGGCGACGGCTTCCAACCCCTGGTCGGTGTATTCCCGCTCCACCAAGTCGAGGGCTTCCTTGGCGAAGTCGCAGGACTGACAGAGGAGTTCGACGTGGGCGGAGTCCATCATGATCTTCCCGGCGCGGATCAGATCGAGCAGGCTCTCGGCGGCGTGGGCCATCCCCGACAGGTTGGTCAGGTCAAGAAAACCGGCGCTCCCTTTCATCGAATGAAAGAGTCGGAAGATCGCGTTGATGGTGTCGACGTTGCCGTTGATGCGCTGGAAGACCGGACAGTTCTTGCACTCCTGCTCCGAGTTGGCATGGGGGCAGGTCTGCTTGCCGTCGCCGATGTAGCCCATGTCAAGCCAGCAGGGAAAGTCCGGCGAGCGCCCGTGGCGAAGGCAGTCGGTCTGCTGACAGCCGAGGATTTCCCAGCAGTTGCCCGGCTGGCAGCTTTGCCCCAGCTCGATGATGATGGGTTCCAACTGGTCGATCATGTCACGACTTTCCTGGACGAACTCCAGGATGATCTCGATTTGGTCGCTGGAAATATCGCTGCTCATGAACACCTCTGCGCGCCCTGAGGGGGTGACCCGGCGGCAGGCCGGGGTTGGGGACGAAAATGCCGCTTCCTTGCCTATACAAATTTCGCACCACTTTTTTTCCGAGGTGCGCCGATTTGTCAAGGTCCGCGATTTTCCCTACTAAAAACGCATGGATGGGGGATCCGCGCGGAGACGGCAGGGGCTCTGGCGCTCACGTTTCTGTCAAAAAGCCGGTTTCGCGGTGTCGTGGGGCCGACGTCTCGGCTTTTGGCTGCAAGGTATCCGGGCGTTTCGTCATTTGACCGCTTCCCCCTTGGCACATAATTGGCAAGTTTCAACGGCGGATGAAAATCGTCTTTCCGGAGGCCCCTTGCGAATCCTGATCACGACCTTGATATTGCTGTCGACCCTTGCCTTCCCGGCGGTGGCGGCGACGCCGATCCAGCTGCTCCTTATCGACAAGGCGGAGGAAACCACCTCCACCCGCCTAAACCTCGACTTCTCCGCCCTGCCCGAACATCGGCTCGAAGTCTCCGGGCAGCGTGTCGACCTCTTTCTGAACGATACCGAAGCCGCCTCTTTGCCCGCGCTGCCCGAGGACGGCAAGGTTCTGAAAGTGCTGCTGGCTCGCCAGGGGCCAGTGCTGATGGTCTCCTTCCTGCTGCGGACGGCTCCGGCCAGTGTCAAAGTCTTGACCGATCCTGCTAACCGGCGCCTGCTGCTCCATCTCGATTGGGGGAGCGGACGCGCGCCGGCGCGCCTGGCCATCTCCCGGAATCCTCCCCGGCTGGCCTCGCTCAAGGGCGGGCAGGTGCTGAAAAACATTCTTGAAGGGGAGGATTTCTCCGCTTCCTGGCGCAGCTTCTGCGAAGAGTACGAAACGCCCCTGGCGGTTGCCGCGCCGGTGCGCTATTCCCTGCCCCCCCTGCCGCTGTTGGTCTTCAGCCCGGCCACCACCGGCGCCGTCGGCGCCCGCCTGGCCGAAGGGGTCGAGGCGCTGCGCAGCGGCAGCTGGACCCGGGCGCTGGAACTTTTCGATGCCGTCCCCCCCGGCGAACTTCAGGGGGTGGATCGCGAAGCTTACGCCCTGTTGCATGGCGAAACCCTGCTGCGTCTCGGCGAGACCCGGCGCGCCCAGCCGGTTCTGGACGCCTTCCTGAGCGACTTTCCCGAGTCGGCCCTGCGCAGCCGCGCCCTCTATCTGCTCGGCTATCTGCGGGCCTTGCGGGGGGAACCCTACGATTCCGGCTTTCTCCTCGGCAACCTTCGGGAAACAGCCAAGGACACCACCTACTATCGGCAGCTGGGGCTGCTGCTGCGGGCCGAGGTTGACCTCGCCACCGAGCGGCCGAAGGCGGCGCTGGCGACCCTCGATCAGGAACGGCTGGCCGCGCAGCTTTCCCCCTACGGCGGCCGTACCCGCGCCGACGCCCTCTTTGATCTCGGCGACACGGCGGCGGCCCTCGAACAGTATCGGGCGCTGAATCCCCAGATCAAGGCCTGGGGCGCTTTCCCGCAATCGTTGGCACGTCTGGCCGAGGCTTGTTACCGTCAGGGGGATTTCGCCGCCGCCGTCGCCCGCTACGCCGAATTGGCCCAGGTCGCCGGTACGCCCGCCGCCAAGAATCTCGCTGCCTTCGGACACACCCGCGCCCTCATTCGCAGCGGCCGGGTCGATGCCGGGATGTCGCAGCTGCGGACCCTGGCCGCCGCGCCGGAGGAGGATGAGGCGGCGCAGCGCGCCCGCTTGCTCATCCTCGACCAGGAAGTGCTGGCCGCCCCCGCCGAAAAAGGCTTCATGAAGGTTCTCAGCTATCAGCAGCTGGGAGTGACCGCCGTCCGCCGCGAGCTGCGCGAGGAGGCGGCCTTCAAGCATGTGCTGCTGGCCGCTCTGCAGAATGTCGATCGTACCACCCTGGGCTTTCTCGAAGAATTCATCCGCCAGCATCGTCAGGGGCGCTTTCAGGAGTTCTCCCAGGCCCTGCTCAACGAAATTCTGCCGCAAGTCATCCGCCAGACGGTGGGACGGCAGGATTACTTCGGCGCCCTGGTGCTGGTGGAGAAGTATCGGGATCATTTGGTGGCGTTGGGTACCGGTAGCGAACTGCTGCTCGATCTCGGCGGCGCCCTGCGCCGCCTGGGGCTGCTCGACAAGGCCGCCGCCGTCTATTTCTACATGCTCGACGCCTACCGGGGGGAGGCAGGGGAGGAGCCTTTCTACGCCCCGCTGCTGGAGGTTCTGGCGGCCAAGGAGGACCACCGGCTGGTGATCGAATATGCCGACCGCTATCTGGAGCGCTTCCCTAAGGGGGCGCAGGTGCAGCCGGCACTGACCCACAAACTGCGGGCGCTGACGGCGCAGAAGGATTATTCAGCCGCTGCCAAAATTTTGACTTCCACCGAACTGAAACGCACGCCGGAGCTCGATCTGCTCGCCGGAATGGTCTTCTGGGAGGTGG
>DIVU01000251.1 GCA_002423365.1 Desulfuromonadaceae bacterium UBA6124
CACGAAGCCGGCCACGCCCTGGTGGCCAAATGCCTGCCGGGGAGCGACCCGATCCACAAGGTCACCATCATCCCCCGCGGGCAGGCCCTTGGCGTGACCCTGCAACTCCCCGCCGACGACCGTTATCATTACCGCTACGGCTATCTGACGGATCGCCTGGCCATCAGCCTCGGCGGCCGCGCCGCTGAAAAGCTCATTTTCGGCGAATATTCCACCGGGGCGCAGAACGATCTGAAGCAGGTCACGGACCTGGCCGAGAAGATGGTCTGCCAGTGGGGGATGAGCGAACGCCTCGGTCCGGTCAGCCTGGAACGGGGGGTGGAACACCCCTTCCTCGGGCGCAAACTGGCGACGGAAACGACCTTCAGCGAAGAGACCGCCCGGCTGATCGACAAGGAGATCGAGGCATTGTCGCGGCAAGCCGAGCGCCGGGCCGAAAACCTGCTGGAATGGAATCGGCCGGTGCTGGAGCAACTGGCCGAACGGTTGCTGGTCGAAGAGGTGCTGGACGAAGGGGCGCTGACGGAGTTTTTCGCCAAAACGGAATTGCGCCTCACCCAGGTTCAATCCACGGATGATGAAAGTCGAACATGAGGAAAAAACTTCCGCTGTTTTTGGTTCTGCTGGCCGTTCTCGTCGTCAGCGTCGCCTACCGGTGGCCCTGGGTGGAAAAGCCCGGCTTGGACGGGACGCTGACCCTGTATGGCAATGTCGATATCCGTAAGGTCGATCTCGGTTTCCGCGTCGCGGGCCGGATCGCCGAGATGCCCTTTCAGGAGGGGGCGCGTGTGACCTCCGGCGACCTGCTGGCGCATCTGGACGAGATCCCCTATCGGATCGAGTTGGATCTGGCTCTTGCCCAGGAGGCGCAGGCGGCGGCGCAGCTGGCCAAGCTCGAAGCCGGCAGCCGTCCTCAGGAAATCGCCCAGGCCGAGGCTCTGGTGCGGGAACGGCAGGTGCGGGCGGACAATCTGGACGTGGAATACGGTCGGCTCGCCGCCCTGCTGGTTGAGGGTGCCGTCGCCCGGCAACTAGCCGATGACGCCCGTGCGAATCTGGCCGAGGCCCGGGCGCGTCTGGATACCGCCCGCGAAGGGCTGAAGCTGGCCCGTGAAGGTTTTCGCGGCGAGGATATCGCTGCCGCCCGCGCTGATCTGCGCGCCGCCCAAGCCCGGGTCGCCGTCGCTCGCACCCGTCTTTCCGACAGCGAGTGCCGGGCGCCGGATGGGGGGGTGATTCTTACCCGGATGGAAGAGCCGGGGGCCATCGTTGCCGCTGGCCAGACGGTGCTGACCCTCGCTCTCGATACCCCGGTATGGATTCGCGCCTACGTCGAGGAACCGGACCTGGGGCGCATCCGTCCCGGCATGAAGGCCCAGGTTTTTACCGATTCCCGGACGGAACCCTTTCCCGGACAGGTGGGCTACATTTCCCCCGAGGCGGAATTCACCCCGAAAACCGTGCAGACCGAGGAACTGCGGACCAAGCTGGTCTATCAGGTGCGCGTTATCGCCAACGATCCCGCCCACGGACTGCGGCAGGGGATGCCGGTCACCGTGCGGATTCCTCCGGACGAACCGACATCCCGCCCCCAATGAAAGCCATGGCCGACTCGTCGCTGGTCATCGAAAATCTCTCCTACGCCTACGGAAAAACCCTGCCGCTCGCCCTTGACGGCCTTTCCGCCACGATCCGTCCCGGCATCGTCACCGGTCTGGTCGGTCCGGACGGTGCCGGCAAGACGACCCTGCTCCGACTGCTGACCGCGCTGCTGCTGCCGACGGCGGGGAGCATCCGGGTCTTCGGTCTGGATACCCGCGACGCCGCCGAACCCCTGCACCGAATCATCGGCTACATGCCCCAGAAGTTCGGCCTGTACGATGATCTGTCGGTAAAGCAGAATCTGCGCCTGTACGCTGATATGCAAGGTTTAAGCGCACCGGAACGCCGATTGGCGTTCGCGCGACTGCTCACCTTCACCGGTCTGGAACCCTTTCAGGAGCGCCTGGCCGGGCGCCTCTCCGGAGGGATGAAGCAGAAACTCGGGCTGGCCTGCGCCCTGATCCGAAAGCCGCGCCTGTTGCTGCTCGACGAGCCGAGCGTCGGCGTCGATCCGGTCAGCCGCCGTGAATTGTGGCGCATGGTCGGGGAACTGGTGGATGCCGAAACGGCGGTGATCTGGTCCACCGCCTATCTGGATGAAGCCGAGAAGTGTCGCGAGGTGCTGCTGCTCGACGGCGGGCGGTTGATTTTTTCCGGCCCTCCGGGAACGTTGACGGAACGGGTGGCCGGCCGTTGTTTCCAGGTGCGGGGGATTTCAGGCAATCGCCGTCGGGTGCTGGCCCGCGCCCTCCAGCAACCCGAGGTGCAGGACGGCATCGTTCAGGGCCGCGACGTGCGGATCGTTCTTCGCTCCGGGCAAGCGCCCCCCGCGCCGATGTGTCTGGACGCCGGGGAATCTTCGTGGCTGGAACCGGTCGCGCCCCGCTTTGAAGACGCCTACGTCGACGTCCTGGGCGGTGGCCCCGGCGGGATCTCGGCGCTGGCCTCGGCCATGGCGCCCTGGGCGGGGGAGCGGGAAGTGACCGTCGAGGCCGCCGGATTGACCAAGCGGTTCGGGGATTTCACGGCCGTGAGCGAGATCGATTTTAGTATCCGCCGGGGTGAGATTTTCGGTCTGCTCGGGCCCAACGGCGCGGGGAAATCGACCATCTTCAAGATGTTGTGCGGGCTGCTGCGACCGAGCGCCGGCAGCGGCCGGGTCGGCGGCTTCGATCTGCGTTCTTCGCCGTCGCAGGCCCGTTCCTGCCTGGGCTACATGGCCCAGAAGTTCTCCCTGTACAGCGACCTGTCGACCCGGCAGAATCTGGAGTTTTTTTCCGGGATCTATGGTCTTTCCGGCGCAAGGCGAAAAGAGACCGTGGCGCGCATGATCGACATTTTCGGCCTGCGCCCCCAGTTACAGGCTTCGGCCAAGGATCTTCCCCTCGGTTTCAAACAGCGCCTGGCCCTGGCCTGCGCCGTCATGCACGAACCGGCGGTGCTCTTTCTCGACGAACCGACTTCCGGGGTCGATCCCCTGACCCGTCGGGAATTCTGGACCCACATCAACGGGCTGGTGGAGCGCGGCGTGACGGTGCTGGTCACCACCCACTTCATGGACGAGGCGGAATATTGCGACCGGATCGGCCTGATCTACCGGGGGCGGATGATCGCCAGCGGTCCGCCCGACGAACTGAAGATTCAGGCCGCGAGCGCGGCGCTTCCCGATCCGACCCTCGAAGAAACCTTCATCGCGTTACTCCGGCAATGGGACGAAGGGGAAGGAGCGAAGGCATGAACGGTCGCTTGCGGCGGATGGTCGCGCTCATCGTCAAGGAATTCGTCCAGATCTTACGCGATCCCAGCAGTCTGCTGATCGCCTTCGTGCTGCCGGTGATCCTGCTGTTTCTTTACGGCTTCGGGGTCTCCCTCGATGCCCGGGAGATCAGGATGGGCGTGGCGGTGCGCGACGCGGGCGAGGAGGCCGCCGCCCTGGTCGCGGCTTTTCGCGCCAGCCCCTATTTCCGGACCGAGGTCGCCCGCGATACCCGGCCGCTGGAAGCGGAATTGTTGGCCGGACGCTTGCGGGGGCTGGTAGTGATTCCTCAGGATTTCTCCCGGCGGATGGGGAAGGGCGTCGAACCCGCCGACCTGCAAGTCGTTGCCGACGGCAGCGAAACCAATACCGCCAACTACGTGCAGAACTACGCTCAGGGAGTGGCGCGCGCCTGGTGGAACCAGCGCCTGCGAGAGACTGGCCATGAACTCGGCGGACCGGAACTGGTGACGCGCATCTGGTTCAACCCGGAACTGAAGAGCCGCAATTCCCTGCTGCCCGGAGCTCTGGCGATCATCATGGCGATTATCGGCACCCTGCTCACCGCCTTGGTCGTGGCGCGGGAATGGGAGCGGGGCACCATGGAGGCGCTGATGGCCACGCCGGTCGCCATCGGCGAGTTGGTTGTCGGCAAGCTGCTGCCCTATTTCGTGCTGGGAATGTTCGCCATGCTCATCAGCGTGGCGATCTCCGTGACTCTCTTCGAGTTGCCTTTTCGCGGCTCCTTTGCGGCGCTGCTGCTCAGTTCCGGCGCCTTTCTGCTGGCGGCGCTGGGGCAGGGGCTGCTGATTTCCTCCGCCGCCAAAAATCAGTTCCTCGCCGCGATGGCCGCCCTCGTCACCGGATTTCTCCCGGCCTTTCTCCTCTCCGGCTTCATCTTCGAAATCGCCTCGATGCCCCCCGCGGTTCGTGCTCTGACCCACATCATTCCGGCGCGCTATCTGGTGACCAATCTGCAGACCCTTTTTCTGGTCGGGGATGTCTGGTCGCTGCTGCTCCCCAACGTCGGCATCCTGCTGTTGCTCGCGGCGGTGCTGTTTTTTCTCACCGCCAGAAAAACCGTCAAACGCCTGAGGTGAGCCATGGTCAATCGCATCCTCGCCCTGCTCATCAAGGAACTGCTGGCTAATCTGCGGGATAAGCGCGGCCGCCTGGTGCTAATCGTGCCGCCGCTGATCCAGCTTTTCATCTTTTCTTTCGCCGCCACCCAAGAGGTGAAGAACCAGACGCTGGCCATCCTCAACCTCGATCGCGGACGGCCGGCGTTGACTCTGGAGCGGGATTTCGCGGCGGCGGCCACCTTTGGCGCGGTGCTGCACCTGCAACGGGCCGAGGAGATCCCCGAGGTCATCGACCGGCAACAAGCTATCGCCGTGCTGTGGATTCCCGAGGACTTCTCCCGCGAGTTAAAGCGTGGCGGCACGGCCCAGGCCAGTTTCATCCTGGACGGACGCAAGACCAACGCGGCGCAGATCGTTCAAGGCTACGCCATGCGCATCCTCGACGACTACCGGGCCGAATGGTCCGCCCAGGGGCAAGCGGGGGGCGTGCGTCTGGAGTCGCGCAATTGGTTCAACCCCAATCTCGATTTCCGCTGGTACACGGTGCCGAGCCTGGTCTGCATCCTGACCACGGTCGTCGGCCTTCTGGTCACCGGCCTGTCGGTGGCCCGGGAACGGGAGATGGGCACCTTCGAGCAGTTGCTGGTTTCACCCCTGCAGCCGCTGGAAATCCTCATCGGCAAGGCCTTGTCGGCGTTGCTCATTGCCATGGTCGAAGGGGCCTTCATCGTCTTAGTCGGCGTCACGGTGCTGGGTGTCCCGATGAACGGTTCGTTGCCGCTGCTCTTCGGCGGCATGGCGGTCTTTCTGCTGGCCATCATCGGCGTCGGCCTGTTCGTCTCGTCCCTGTCCATGACCCAGCAGCAGGCGGTGCTGGGCGCCTTCATGTTCCTGGTGCCGGCGACCATCCTCTCCGGCTTCGCCAGCCCCATCGAAAACATGCCCCACTGGCTCCAAACAATCTCCTTCGCCAATCCCCTGCGTTATTTCATGACCATCGTCCGGGGGATTTTTCTCAAGGATGTGACGGCGGCGGTGGTCTGGGCGCAGACTTGGCCGATGGCGGTCATCGCCTGTGTCACCCTGTCGCTGGCGACCTGGTTGTTCAAAAGGCGGATGGAGTAACGGAGGGAGTTTATGGTTTTTTTAACACAGGTGTCAAAAAAGCCGACAGTTGGGGAGTGTAAGCGGTGGGCGGATCGAAGGTGGTTTCCCGGAATTCCCATGGGTTATCCGGCTTTTTCGAGTTGGCAGGGTCCTTGCTGTTCAATCTGCTACGAGGTTTTCTCATCCCTTTTCGATGAGTTTGTTTATTGAGGGAAAGGAACATCCCATGACAACGCGACCTGACCACCGAGAGCTCCAAGAACGGGTTGCCGTGAAAGAAGGCCCGAGGCGTGGCCTCCTTACCTTTTTGCTGCGCGACGCCCTGCCCATGCTCATCATGATTATTTTCCTTATTGTCTGTACCATCGTTCTCTCCGAAAAGATCGAACAGGCCAAACTTTCTCGCACCGTCGGCGTGCTGGTAGAAAAAAACGTCCAGCCGTAATCGCTTACCCTCCCCAATCGACAAAAAAGGACGGCCGTTTTGGCCGTCCTTTGTTTTTTGAAAGTCTTTTCCTTTTTTTTCGGGGGGGCTATCGGGGCTTGCGCGGTCCCGGCGCGGAATGACGCCCGAGTTGGGCATCCAGTTCGTCGATCCACCCGGCTTTGGCGTCGGGAAAGGCGTCGGCGTAGGGGACGTAGGGTTTGATGTCCAAGATCGGCGTGCCGTCGAGCAGATCGACCCCACGCAGGTGTAATGTTCGGCCTTCAATCTTGACCAATTCCACCGCCGACAGGCCGATGGCGTTGGGGCGATGAGGAGAGCGGGTAGCGAAAACGCCTCGCTTCGGCCCGCCCCGAGGCGGCTTGACCCGGCTGGTCCAACCGTCGCTGCGATGAAGGGCGTAGATCAGCCACAGCCGCTCAAAACCGTCCAGATCCTGAAGGATCTCCCCCTCCAGCCATTCCGCCAACGCCAATGTCGCCGTTGCCGCTTCCCTTGTTTCCGTCCCTTGCGTCACCGTTCCCTGATGAGGGGCGTCGATGCGGCGGGCATAGGGGGAGCGCAGGATGCCGATGGGGCGATAGGTGAAATGGGGAGCGAGGCTCATGGTCGGGGATTTCTCCGCAAATGTCGATTGGACGTGAATCCGTCGCCCGGCGCTAGTCGGGGTTGATGAGGAGTTCCCATTCGTAGATCTTGTCTTGGGCGCTACGGGCATCCTTGGCGTCAGGCTCAAGGAGCAGATATTGCTTCATGTAGAAGACCGCCATGACGGGATCGCCTTCCTGCGCATGAAGCAATGCCAGGTTGTGATAAGCGTCGGGATAAGCCGTGGGATGGAGTTCAATGGCTTTAAGGTACTTCTCGATGGCCTTTCCGTAGTTCTTCTGCTGACTGAGGGCGTTGGCCTGGACGATGGCCTTTCTCTGCTCCTCGGACATCGCCGGCTTCGTGGTGAGCGCATGGTAGTTGGCGGCCGCTTCCGCGAAGGTGGTCAGTTGCCCGGCTCTTGCCTCCGCGTTTTTTTTCTCTTGATCTTGAAGGAAAAGGAGGGCGTCGGCGACCTTTGTGGCGATTTTTTCGCTTTTAAATTTCAGTGTAACCAAGCCTGGGAAGTGAATTTCGTGGCGCAGCTTGCCGCCCCCTTCCTTTCGGAATTCAACCGCGATCTTCGAGTTGAGAAGCCGGTAATAATTCAAAGTGACGACCCCGGTTTTTTCCGGCGTGATCGGTTGTGTCGTCCACTCGATCTCGATTTTGTCGTCATGGACGATAGTGTTCAAAGCCTTCAGTGGATAGGGAGGAAAATCGTCCGGATCCAGGTCAAGGTGAGTCATGTTGGAGGCAATATCGTTTTTAACGGAATCGAGCGTTTGCCCGGGGCGCGGCATGGGCAAATACACCACATCGAATCCGGGCCGAAAGTTTTCGAGGACGATAGGGTTCTCCGCATTTGTGAGGGAAGACCGGCCGGCGCACCCAGAGACGATTGCCGTGAACAAAAGATTGACGAGCAACAGCACACAGGTTTTGGTCAATGGCATGAATGTCTCCTCATATGTCGATTGGAGGGAATGGGGTCCGCCGGCGTTAATTCCCTCTCCTCCCGCCGGAGACCTCCACTCGTGGATTTTGTTCTGAACGCTACGGTAAAACCCTGTATTTTCCGCAAGTCGTTCCAATCCGAGACGGCCAAAAACCCTATCGGAATCTGAAAAGTTACTTCGGTTTCGAAATCATCAGTTCCCACTCGTAGATCTTGTCTTGGGCGCTGCGGGCATCGCCGGCGTCCGGTTCGAGGATCAGGTATTTTTTCATGGAAGTAATGGCGGAGTGGAAACGGTTCAGTTGTGCCTCCAACAGGGCCATATTGAAATAAGCATTCGGGTAGGACAGGGGATCGATCTCAAGAGCCTTATTGTAGAATTCAAGGGCGGCGGGATAGTCTTTCTGTTGGCTCAACGCGTTAGCCTGAACGAAGAGTTTCCGCTGCGTCTCGGAAACGACCGGCTTCACCGCCAAGGCGCGATAATTGGCGGCCTGCTCTGCAAATAAAGCGGCTTGCTCTTGCTCCTGTTTTTTAAGATGATCTTGAATGACAAACAGGTCATCGGCAAATCTTTGCGCGTTGCTCAGGTTCGTTGGCCCAAAAATAAACGCATATCTGTTGGCGAAGTTTATCTCATAGCAATAAGCACCATAGTGTTCACGGGCACCCAAGGTCACAATAAGTTTATCGTTGAGCAAATCACTGAAAAGAAGAGGGGGGTTGAATGGCACTTCGATTCCGTCGTCCGATACAGGAAATGCCTCGATATTTAAATACCAAATCGTGAAAGCCTCCAATCCATAGGTTTGTGGATTAAGGCGCATATCGACTTTACCACCCTTCCTCTTGTACTCCTCCAATATACTGTGTAACTCCCCTTCATTCGCGACGCGATAAGGTTTTTGCTTCTCGTCTCTCACCACCCCAATGGGTGTGTTTTTCAGGTTTTTGAGCATGAGCGCGAGATCGTTTTTNNGGGAGCGGCGCAACGCACCCGGCCAGTACGATCACCATTAAAACCGAAGTGTAAAGACCAGGAAGTTTTTTCAGCAGATCCATAAAGCGTCTCCTTTGGCCAAGTTTAGTTTGCTGGGGTGGCGCCTTCCTCATTTCAGGGCGTGAAAGGTGGCCACGACCTTCTCGAATACGGGCAGGGACTCCGCGAAATCCTCCTCCGGAGCGGAGTAGCGCAGCGCATGGAAACCCGGCGGCGCGGGGAGCACCACGAAGCGCTCCCTGACCGGCACCGGCCTGGCCATCATCTCCCGGCGTTCATAGACCAGGGGATTGTTGTCGTTCTCCCGGTCGATGGAAGAGATGGTATTGTTGAGCGGTAGATACTCGTTCTTAATCCGCTCGAACGTTACCCCCTCCCGACCCGAAATGACCGTCGGAGAAACAGCGCCATAGCTGCTCCCTTCCAGAGCCGTGCCGAGTGCCGGCTGCGCGAAGAGCCGCAGGTAATGATCGGCCGATTTATAGAGAAGGTTCCCTTCCTCATAGTAGTAGACGGAAATCCTGGTCGGGATTTCTCCCCAGAACGGTGCCTGCAGCTTGATCCCGTAGGTTTTCTTCTCTTCATCCGAGAGCCCGGATATTGAACCATCGGTTCGTCCCCAATCGGGCGGGATGTCACAAGTAAAATAGTCTCCGACCGTCACGGTGATGAACCCGTCGGGATCGGGCGAGTCTGCCACCAGGTCGTGCGGTACCGGTTGCTGCGCCGGCTCTACCTCCGCGGGTGAGGCCGTTGCTTCGGCCTGCACCAGACCGCCCGCTACGGGAGCCAGAACCGTGAAAGCGAGCAGCCATCCGAAAATCCCGGCGAGTTTCCGCCCTCTGCCGACAACGTAATAAACTGTTTTCAGAACCTTGTTCATAGATAGCAGCCTCCTCCTGTCTGAATCCGCAACGTCACCCCTGCTTGGAAACCATCAACTCCCACTCGTAGATCTTGTCTTGGGCGCTGCGGGCATCGCCGGCGTTCGGTTCGAGGAGCAGGTATTTCTTCATGTAGCCGATGGCTGACTGAAAACGGTTCTCCTGGGCTGAAAGCAGCGCCATGTTGAAGTACGCCGCCGGATAGGAGACCGGATCGATGGCGAGAGCCTTGTTATAGACTTCCAGAGCGTCAGCATAGGCCTTCTGCTGGCTGAGGACATTGGCCTGAACAATGAATTTTCGCTGCTCCTCGGTTACTTCAGGCTTGATCGGCAATGCACGGTACCGAGCTGCCCGCGCCTCG
Organism: Desulfuromonadaceae bacterium UBA6124; assembly: GCA_002423365.1. Classification (GTDB taxonomy): domain Bacteria; phylum Desulfobacterota; class Desulfuromonadia; order Desulfuromonadales; family Trichloromonadaceae; genus Trichloromonas. The sequence continues at coordinate 9,787 of DIVU01000251.1, forward strand.
AATTCTGCGTGATGGGTAGCTGCCACATTGTACGCGATGGTACATATGGCATCGGCCAACCGTTTCGCCATATCAAGGTCTCCGGCATACATATTAGCCAAGCCGTCAATATCAATTCTGAAATTTATGCCTCTGTCGTTAGGGGAACTGGCAAAGTAATTTTCTACCGAGATTTTCCGATCTGCAAGGTCCTCGAACAACAGGGTGACAGAGCGGATATCGTGGCTGAACACAACTTTGTCGAAATGAACAACAGCAGTCTTGTAACGATAAATACCTCCTCGGTCGTCAGCATGATAGTTGAAAGTCTTGATGGTTGAGCCATCATTTAGAATGGCGTCCAGATTCTTTCGTGCACTATCCATGGCCACTATGTTTGGTGACGCGACATAGTAGACCCTATACGTCCAATCAGCGGGAGGTTCTCGCCATGTTTCGGCGCAGGCAACAAGAACGAACGCAAGCAATAGGCACGTATTACGAGCTATGACCCATGTTCGCAGACCAGCAACAATGCATCTCATCCCATCACCTCCAGTTATTCTGCATCATCAACGCCCACTCGTAAATCTTATCTTGGGCGCTACGGAAGTTCTTGGCGTCCGGTATCAGCAGCAGATTCTGCTCATGGGCACTGTTGCAGCGACGCATAGGTTTCATCGATATTGTTTTGCAGCGACCGGGCCGCGTTCATGACCTCGCCATTGATCCTGTTCGCCTCGGCGATGCGGTGAAAGCTCAGCAACCAGTCAGTCGCGTTGTAGGTTTGTTTATAGGAGATCTCGAGGAGGGCAATCATCGGCACTTTCCTGGCGACCCACTTGCCGAAGACCTTCTCGCTTGCCGCCAGTTTGGAGAGATCGAGCAGCAAGTTCAACCTGGGCATCTCGGTTGTGAACATCTGCTGCATGACCGGATCCGCCATCATGGCCTTGATCTCGTCGTTACTGGAGGTCAGTTCGGCGACCAGGCTCGATACCCCGTCCTTCATCAAGGTCTGCCAGTCGTTGGCTTTGGCGATATTGTCCGCTGCCGTGCCGATGGTTTTAAAGCGGTTCAGTTTGGCCTCATAGGCGGCGATGTTGTAGCCGGCTTTAGCAAGATTGTCCCGTTGCGCGTTGATCCGTTGCAGCACCGTTTCCGCGAACTCGGCGCGGGCCTTCAGCACATCGAGGAACATCCCCGCGAAATACTCGAAACCATCCCTGGCCGCATTGACCAAGGCGTTGCGGTTGGCCTCTTCCCAAACCGTCAACTGTTCCTGGGACTGAAGAATCGTCTTATGAAACTTTTGCCGCTGCTCGACGTAGCCCTGCAACGTTTTCCGCAACTTCTGGCAATCAGGCGCCTCGATAATCGGTTGGCCGGAATCGGTGCTCGCATTCCTCAGCAGGGCGACCTGAAGCTGTTCACCATCTTTTGTCAGATTGTCAGCGACATAGGATCCCGCATTGCGCAGGTCGACGACTCTGGGGTCGTTGTCTGGATTGGCCAGAAGTTGAATGTCTTCCAGCGGCATGGTGTCGCCAAAGAAGGGGGTCGCGCCGCCGATAGCGACGCCGGTGCCGGGGGCCTTCAACACCGGCGCCGAATCGAAAGGAGACCTCGCGGCGGCGGCAAGCAATTCCGTTTCGCTTTCTAACGTTTTGAAGCCGATCTGGGTGCCGGAGATGGTTTTGAAGCCAAGCTGATGGGAGTTGCTCAGCATTTTGTACGACTGCATCATCTGCTCGTATGCCGCCTGGGCAGCGTCCTCTCTGGCTTGTCTCTCCTGCTCCTGCTGCCAGGCAAGCTCGGCGGCTCGCTGTTGGGCGGCCTGGATGTCGGCTTCACTGGCTTGCGGCGTGATAAAGAGGGAGGTCAGCAAGCTTTCGAACACCATCCCGAAGACCATCCCCTTCAGCTGCGCGGAACTGGACAGCCCTCTGCCCGTCCCCGTTTTTGATGAACCGCCGCAGACGATCTGGTCGTTTATGCATGTACAATCAATGCCTTGCAACCGGTATGCCGCTGCCGAGCCTTCGCAGTCCATGGCGACTCCGGCCATGACAACTTGAGGAGTTGCGCCGGCAACCAGCAGCAAGAACAAACAGAACGAAAATAGTCGTACTCGCATATTGCCCCCTCTTTTCCTCCCCTGTTCTTCCGGTTACCGGGTACGTTCCTGAATCATGCCTTCCCATTCATATTCAGTGACGATCGGTTTGACTGGACACATTAGGCAATATACGCCCATTTAATCATGGACGTCAAAAGTAGAGCATTTCAGCTGGTTTGGCAGGGCTGAATCCGTAAGGTCTCCCCTGTTTGAAAAACACCAGCACCCACCTGTAGATCTTGTTCCGGCGTGGTCGATTCGACGCCTGGAAGCAGGATAGGGAGTAGATTTCTGCACCATATACACAAAACGCCGACAATCAGCTCCTGCTGACCCGGCGGCGTCTGAATTTCCAAAATCTACCCCGCCTTCTCTCTCTCCGCCAAAAACTAGGAGCATGACCACCTCCATCGGCACAATGAGATCGATCCGCGTCTACCCCTCCTGTCGGTATATCAATGAAAAACGGGCGACCGTTACCGGCCGCCCGTCTCGTTACATTACCGTACCTTACCTTACTTGTTGCCCCACTTTTTCTTGATCCGTTCCACCGCCTCGATCACGTTTTCTTTGTGACCGAAGGCGCTGAGGCGGAAGTAGCCTTCGCCGCTGGGGCCAAAGCCGCTTCCCGGCGTGCCGACGACGTTGCACTCCTTGAGCAGTTTGTCGAAGAAGTCCCAACTGGAAAGTCCGCCCGGCGTTTTCAGCCAGATGTAGGGGGCGTCGACGCCGCCGTAGCAGGTGATGCCGGCAGCCTTGAGCCCCTCGCGGATGATGCGGGCGTTATCCATGTAATAGTCGATGATTTCCTTGGTCTGCTGCCAGCCTTCATCCGAATAGACGGC
>DIVU01000164.1 GCA_002423365.1 Desulfuromonadaceae bacterium UBA6124
AGACGGCGCCGCCGGCGCAGGGGCCAAAAATCCCCGAGAGCTGGGGGATAACCCCGGAGGCACGCACGTTGCGCAGGAAAATATCGGCGTAACCAGCCAGGCTCTCGATCCCCTCCTGAATACGCGCCCCTCCCGAGTCATTGAGGCCAATGAGCGGCGCGCCGTTCTGCACGGCCATATCCATGACCTTGCAGATTTTTTCGGCGAAGGTTTCCGACAAAGAGCCGCCGAGCACGGTGAAATCCTGGGAAAAGACATAGACCAGGCGGCCGTCGATGGTGCCGTAGCCGGTCACCACCCCGTCACCGGGCACCTGGGATTTCTGCATGTCAAAATGGTGACAGCGGTGGGTCTTGAACATGTCAAATTCTTCAAAACTTCCCTCGTCGAGAAGCAGCGCCAACCGTTCCCGGGCGGTGCGCCGCCCCTGGTTGTGCTGTTTTTTGATCCTCTCGGTGCCTCCCCCCTGCATTGCCTGCTGGCGCATCAGTAAAAGATGATTGATTTTTTCTTCCATCGTTTGAGCCATGGCCGTAATCCTTCACATGTGAGGCGCGTTTACGCGATCAACCGTTGTAATAGATCTGATACAGGGTCTCGTGGCCGAGAATCCGGTCGACCTGAGACTGCAAGTCGATACGCTGCTCGTTGCGCAGCCACTGGTTCCAGTTTTCCAGGGACTTCCAGGTGCTGATAACCAGATTCTCCTCGGGATCGTCGTAGTTGACCAGGGTTTCACCGGAGATGTAGCCGACCTGGGCGTTGGCCACAGCCCGCATCTGCAGCAGCAACGGGCGGATTTCGTTCTGTTTTTCCTTGGGTACGCGCCTGACGATGATGATCTTGACGGCCATGGGCTCCTCCAGCGAAGGGATAGAGAATGTATGGTAAGAACGACCCTTTTTCGCACAAATTAACCGACTGCAATCTTCATACCCTGCGTTGTGAAAACCGCAGGGGCACCCCCGCTAAAAACAACGGTGAGACCTGCCCCTGAGTCAAAAATCGTCCGCCGTCAGCGGGCGACCACGTCGAATTCCACCCGGTTGCCGGTGGCATCCTTCTCCTTCGGCTTTTTGTCGATATCGGGCCGCGTCTGGAAAAGACGATCCGTTTGCAACCCGCCGGGACCGGTCAGGTGGTTCACCACCGCCGCCATGCGCGCCTGCGCCAGGGCCTTCAACTGGCGCGGCCCGACCTCGGTATTGGCCAGGATCAGTTTTTCCATCTCCTCCGCCGGCAGACTCTTGTTCAACCCCAACACGTTGCGGGGTTTGGGGAAGTCGGCCTGGTCGTAGACCTCTTCCATATAGCGTTCCCGCTCCTCCGGAAGAATCTCCACGTTTGCCTCGGTCTGTCCCGGCAGATTCTCCTTTTCATCCACCAGTTCAAGAAATTTCGCCTTACGCAGCCGCTGCTCCAAAAGCTCCTTGCGATAACCCTCTGGGTCTTTTTCGGCATCGACGAACCCGACGAGGTCCAGCCGCAACGCCGGTCGATCCTTGAGCATGGCCGCCAGAGTATCGAGTTTTTGCTGTTCCGCCGGCAGCAGTTCCGAACTGCCGAAGGGAAAGATCGCCGCCGTGATGTCCTCGCCACCGCCGCCGAAAGCCGATTGCAGCAGGGAGAGCGGCGAAGTCGCCGCCTTGATCATCAGATTTTTCAGCACCGTCAGCACCACCGACCAAACGCTGAATTCGGGATCGTCGGTCCGGCCAGACACCGGGATATCGAGCTTGATCGCACCGTTGCGATCCTTGAGCAGGGCCACCGCCAATTTCACCGGCAAATTGACCGCCTGCTCGCTCTCGACCTCGTCACCAAAGGTGAACTGGTCGATCAATACCCGGTTCTGGGCCTGCAAGGTCTTTTCGGAGATTTTGTACTCCAGTTCGAGGGTCAGCTTCCCTTTTTCCACCGTGTAGCCGAGGTAGGTGCCGGCGTAGGGGGTGGCCGGCGACAGCTCGATATCCTTGAAACTGAGCTTGATGTCGGCGTACAGCTCCTGCCCCAGGGGATTGATCTGCCCGGAAATCTGCAAGGGCGAATGGTTTTCCAGATGCCCGCGCAGATCGACCTCGGCCGGCGCCGCCCCCGAGGTAGTAATCTGCCCGATCTTGCCGCCGAGCTGGTACATGGTGGTGGAGAAATCCGGCTGCATCTGCCGGTCGGTGAAGGAGACCGTTCCCCCTTGCAAGGTGATGGCGTCGATGGTTATTTCCGGTCCAGGTTCGGCGGGCGCGGTTTCCGGCGGTGCCGGTGCGATGGTCGCAACGGCCTTGACGGGCGCCGCCGGTTCGGATCCCTCATTTTCCCCGGTGGCCGTTTTCGGTTCATCCGCAGCGACGATCCCCTTCAGGTTGAGAAAACCCTTTTCATCGATGACGATCCGCGCCGTGTAGTCGCTCAGGGCGATGCCGCCGATATGGAGGGCGAAGGGCTGGATATCCCCGGCGATGTCGTCGATCTGCAAACTCCCCCAGCGCAACAGCTCCTCGCGAAGCTCGCCGTCGAGACCGTAAAAGTTGCGGATACCGAGATTGCCGGAGAAAGCCCCGGTCAGCCCTGCCTTTTTCGGATCGAGCTTGACCTTCAGATCGGTGTTGAGCTGGCCGTCGGCGAGGATCATGCGCACCGAATCGGGGAAGTAGGGGACGAAATCGGTCAGGGCGATCCCCTTAAGACGGCTGCGCAGGTTGAGCTTGCCGGTCGCGGCGACCACGTCGCCGGAAAGGTCAAGTTTTCCGGATTTGCCGTACCCGCTCTTCAGACTGAAGGGGCTGGTGACGGCGTCCGGACCGGCGAGATTTTTGATGGACAGTTCGAGACCGCTCAGCACATGCCGCACCGGTTTCTTCGGCCTCTGGTCGGTGAAGGCGATACGCAAGCCCTGGGCGGCAATCTCTCCCACCCGGTAACTGAGCGGCGGTTTGGCCTCGGTCAGCGCCGCGGCAACGGGCATCTGTTCCAGTTTCTGGGGGGGCGGCTCCGTTTCCCGTAGCAGGTTGAGGGGCGACACCCGCCTGTCGCGGTCCATGGACAGTACCACCGCCCCCTCGGCCAGTTCGACCCGACCAATCTCCAGTTGCCGGCGGGCATCGTCGAACTGGACTCCGTCCACCTTGAGGCGAGCCAGCTTCAGTTCTTCGTCGCCACCGAAGGGGACTTGCAGATTCTGCACATCCAGCGCGGCATTGGCGACCTTGAGCACACCCTCGCGGAAATCGAGGCCGGCCCGCGCCGCCGCCGTCCCCGCCAGCGGGTAGTTCAGAAACAGGGAAAGGTAGGGATGGTACTCCTTCAGGCTAAGCCCGCTCAGATCCACGGTGGTTGCCACCGCCAGCGGTTCCAGCACCAGTGCCCCGTCGACCTTGAGCCGCTCTTCGCGGTCGGTCTGCAGGGAAAGATCGTAGACGGCGCGGCTCTCGGGGGCGGTGGAGAAATCCCTGACGGTCAGATCGAGACCGCTGATGTCGCGCTGGAAGCCTCCTTCGGGAACGGCGTCGCGGAAGGCGAGTCGACCGTTTTTCACCAGCAGGGTCTTCAGCGTCGCCAGGAAGGGGGCGGGCTTTTCAGCGGCGGACTTCGCTTCGGCCGGCTTCGGCTCGGGCTCAACCGTTTTTGCCGGCTCCGAAGAGGGGGCCGGCTGCGCCAGTCGGGCGAAATTAAGTTCGCCGGACTGGTTGCGATCCAGGTTGATCACCGGGCTGTAAATGTAGACGCCATCGAGCAGCACCTGGTTTTCGAGCACCCGCGAGGTCGCCAGATCGACATTGACCAGCGGCAGTTTCAGCAGGTCGGCTCCGGAGGGTTCGGCGATATCGATCTCCGAAAGCCGGACCTTGCCTCCCACCTCCAACTCCGGGGCCTTCTCCTCCGTCGCCCGATAGACTAACTGAAGATCCGAACCGAGCTTGCCGGAGCGCACCTGAACCGGCAGGGGCGCCGGAACCAGTTTGAGGTAGAAGGGGATATCCACGTCGCTGAGAAGCAGATCGACGGAGGCTTCCACCGCCTCGGTGAAGAGCTTGAGCTGCCCTTCCCCCCGGATGAGGGCATCGTTGAGCACCAGCGACAGGGCCGGGGTGACGTACTGATCGAGGAGGTAAGGGACATTGCCGATAAAGGGGACGGCAAGATTCAGCCGCTTCAGGGTGTGACGTTGGGCCTCGGCCCCTTCTTTACGCTCCACATAGAGCGCTTCGCCGTTGACGATGCGCAGGTTGTTGAGGGAAAAGAGGAAGGGCTCGGCCGGAGCCGAAGCTTCTTCCGGCGGGGCATCCTCGGGTTTTTCCGAACCGGCGAAATCGGAAAAACTGAAGGTGTCGCCTTCCCTGAAGACCTGAGCGTAGGGAGCGACCAGGTCGAACTTGTTGACAATCAACGCCTTTTCAAAGATCGACTTGGGGCTGACCTGAATTTCCAGGCGCTCCAGCCCGGCGAAACGCTCGTCGCTGTTCGGCTCGCTGAGGGCGAAATCTTCCACCACCAGTTTCCAGGTCAGCACGTTCAGAGAGAGATCGCCGAGGGTCAGGGTCCGGCCGGTATTCTCCTTCAGCCAGTTGCCGCCGAAATGCCGCACCAGGTTCGGTAGCGCCAGCAGGGTTGCCGAGCCCAGGATCAGCAACCCGACGACAATCCCCAGCGTCCATTTCAGCCAACGTTTCATGCCTCCCCCTCGTTTCTTTGGTTGCCAAAAATTTCACTATAGGCCGTCTGATAGATATCCAAATCCCTTGCGGAAAAACAGACCAGCAGCACCCGTTGCAATGGACCGCTAGGGGCAAGAAAATCGCGGATTTCCCGCAGGGCGATGCGGCAGGCCCGTTCGATGGGAAAGCCGTAGACGCCGGTGCTGATCGAGGGAAAGGCGATGCTCCGCAGCCCCTTCTCCGCCGCCAGGCGCAGGCTCGCGCGGTAACAGGAAGCGAGCAGGTCGTCCTCGCCTTGACCGCCGCCGTGCCAGACCGGCCCGACGGTGTGGATGACGTAACGGGTTGGCAGCCGGTAACCGCCGGTGAGACGCGCCTCCCCCGTCGGGCAGCCGCCTAGGCTGCGGCATTCCGCCAGCAGTTCCGGCCCGGCGGCACGATGAATGGCGCCGTCTACTCCGCCGCCGCCGAGCAGGCTGTTGTTGGCGGCGTTGACGATGGCGTCGACGGTCAGGGTGGTGATATCGCCTTGTAGGCATTCAATAATGCGGTCGCCCATGGTTATCTCCCTGAATAGACAGGATTTAAGACTAAAAGATTAACGCAGCGCGGGCGTTATGCAATGTGTCGGGCCATTTCCTCCGTAGGCGCCGCGCCCCCCGATAACCGGCGAAAGGCTCGGAGAATCCCCAAACCTCGTCGAGCGAAGCTGTAAATTAGCGGTTTGCAAGGGATTGCGCTCTTTACAAAAATCCGCCGAGCCGTTAAGGTGGCGGCCGAAAACGTCCCCATCCCAACCGAAACCTGACCGGCCATGAACATTTTGCTCATCAATCCCCCCAACTGCGGGCGCTCGATTCCCGAGGAACGCTACGGAATCACCAGCATCAAGCAGATTTTTCGCGGTGAGCCCCTGGCCCTAGAGACCTTGGCCGGCAATCTGCCCGGGCACGAGGTACGGATTCTCGACCTCAAGGCCCGTCCCGAGGCCCTGGACGATGGGCTGAAGGGCTTCACCCCCGACCTGATCGGTTTCACCGCCGTCACCTGCGAGGCCAACTGGGTGCGGGCCCAGGCGCAACGACTCCAGGCGGAATGCGGCGCGACGCTGGTGGTCGGCGGCATTCACGCCAGTAACAATCCGGAATTATTCAACGTTTCCGGCATCGACTACGTCGTCCTCGGCCTCGGCAAGCAGAGCCTGCGGGAGCTGGTCGAGGCCATTGAAACCAGTGCCGACACCACGAGCATCCCCGGCGTCGCCCGCACCAACCCGGGCCGGCCCCTGCGCTGGAGGTCGCGCGCCTACAGCCGCGCCGATCTGGTGGAAGAGCGCCCCCCCCGCTACGACCTGGTCGCCGCCGACCGCGACCGCTACACCCTGGCCGCCCTCGGCGTCCCCCTCGGCTTTGTCAGCTCGGCCTTCGGCTGCCCCTACGACTGCTCCTTCTGCTGCATCGCCGGGCTCACCGGCGGCCGTTACCTGAGCGCATCCATCGCCACGGTCATCCGCGATATCCAGCTCCTTAGGGATGTCCCGGTCATCCGCCTGGTCGACGCCAACACCTTCGGCAACCCCGAGCACGCCCGGACGCTCTGCCGAGCCATCGTCGCCGCCGGCATCGACAAGACCTTTCTCGCCGATGTCCGCGCCGACACCGTCGTCCGCCACCCGGACCTGCTGCGGGAGTGGCGGGATGCCGGGCTGCGCTCCGTGGTAATCGGTTTCGAGGAACTCAGCGACCACGGCCTCGACGCCTTGAACAAGTCGGCCTCCGCCGCCGCCAACCTGGAGGCGATCGCCATCCTTCACGAACTGGGAATCAATATCGTCGGCGACTTCATCGTCTCCCCCGACTATGTCGAAGAGGATTTCGCCCGCCTGGCCACCTACGTCGCCGAGCAGCGGATCGGCCTGCCGATCTACACCGTCCTCACCCCCCTGCCCGGCACGGCGCTGCACCGGCAGCTGCGCGCGCGTATCGTCAACCACGATCTCGACTATTACACCCTGGCCAACGCCGTGCTTCCCACCCGGCTGGACGAGGGGAAATTCTATCGCCAATTCGCCACTCTCTACCAGGCCGGCCACAAAGAGGTCAAACTCTGAAAATCATGCCCATGGATGTCTTCATCACCGATCTCGCCGCCTTCCTCCCCAACGCCCCGGTGGACAACGACCGGATAGAGGAGGTTCTCGGGATGGTGGGGCAGCTGCCCTCCCGCACCCGGCGCATCATTCTGCGCAACAACAAGATCGAGCGCCGCCATTACGCCATCGACCCGGCGACCGGCGCTACCACCCACAGCAACGCCGAACTGACCGCCGAGGCAATCCGCCGCCTGCGCCCCTATCCCGGCTTCACCCCGGCGGCTATCCGCTGCCTGGCCTGCGGCACCTCCTCCCCCGACCAGACCAAGCCCGGTCACGCCTCCATGGTCCACGGCGAACTCGCCACCGCCCCCTGCGAGGTGGTGAGCACCGCCGGGGTCTGCGTCGCCGGCATGACCGCCCTCAAATACGCCTGGATGAATGTCGCCGCCGGGCTGGCGGAAAACGCCGTCGCCACCGGCTCGGAGCTCTCCTCCACCTACCTGCGCGCCCAACTCTGTGGCAACGGGCCGACCGACGCCGACCTGGAAAAGCAGCCCCAGCTTGCCTTCGACGCCGACTTTCTGCGCTGGATGCTTTCCGACGGCGCCGGCGCCGCCTTCCTCACCGCCACTCCCCCCGAAGGCCGCCCGGCGCTGAAAATCGAATGGATCGAGATCGTCTCCTTCGCCCATCAGTTCCCGGCCTGCATGTACTCGGGGGCGGTGAAGAACGCCGACGGCAGCCTCACCGGCTGGCGCGAGTTTCCCCCCGACGAAGCCGTCCGCCGCCACGTCATGCACGTCAAGCAGGACGTCAAGCTGCTCAACAGCGAGATCGTCCCGACCTCGGTGGATCGCACCCTGCCGCCGCTCATCGAAAAATACGGCCTGCGTCCGGAACAGATCGACTGGTTCCTCCCCCACTATTCTTCTAACTACTTCCGCCGGCCGATTCACGACCACCTGGAAGCCATCGGCTTCCCCATCCCCTTCGAGCGCTGGTTCAGCAACCTGGCGACCCGGGGAAACACCGGCTCCGCCTCCATCTACCTGATGCTCGAAGAGCTCTTCCATTCCGACCGCCTCAAACGCGGCGAGCGCCTGCTGCTCTTCGTCCCCGAAAGCGGACGTTTCACCATCAACTACGCCCTGCTCACCGTCGTCTAAAAAAAAACGGGGCACGGCCTCGCGCCATGCCCCGTTTTTGTCTGCGAATTCACCGCTAGCGGTGCGGACCTTTATCCTTATCCTTCCCTTTGCCTTTGTCCCCCTTGCCAGGATCCGCCCCTTTCCCCCCGTCGCGGCCATAATCGCCGGTTCGGCGGTCGGGGTTCCAGCCGAGGTCGCCGCGCTTGAGGGCGTGGAAATCGGCCGAGCCGGGCTTGATGCCGAGGCTCTGGGCGAGCGCCCCCCAGCCTTGGCCTTTGCGCGCCTGGTATTCCCGCAGAACGACGTCAAGGGGCTGCCGTGTCCGGTTGCTCAGCCACAGAGCGAGGGCGGCGTCGCCGTGGCGGGAGACGGTGCGCAGCACCAGGTCGATTTCGGGGCCGGAAGCGCCGAAATGGGCGCCGAGGTCGGCCCGGAAGCGCCCCAGGTCGGCGCTCGCATAGGCGGTGAGACGGTTGAGATAGGCGTCCATGTCGGCGGAGGCCACACCGGCACCGAGGATGAACAGCATCAGGGCAATCAACAACAGGGTTCGTAACATCATGCGAATTCTCCTTGGTCTGGACGTTTGCGTTAGCCCCGCCCGCCGGATTCGGCGAGCTTGCCGGAGACGGCGTCGACCATCTGCTGATTGAGCTTCTGCACCACCTGATACCAGTCGATGCTGGAACCGACGCCGTGGTCTTCAGCGAGGAGGGGTTGCGGTCCGGCCCCGTACAGCTCGTAATGGGTGTCGAGAGAAGTGGCGCCGGCGCCGAAGCCGACGACGATGCGCGCCGCCTTGCTGCCGGCTCGATAAGTGACAATGCGCACACTCAGCAGATACTCGCCGTTCGCCCCGGAAAACTCCCCGCGACTGCCGATCAGCCGCGCCTGATAGCCGGCCTTGCGCAGCATGCGCAACAGATCCTGTTCCATCCAGGCGCCGACCTGATTGTATTGGTTGGCCCGATCCGGGTCGAGATCCGGGGTGACGCCGCGGTCGGAAAGGACGGCGATGGCGTAGCCGCCGCCTCCGGCGCGGGTCGGCGCCTTGACCTTGGGACTCGGGACGCAACCGACCAGCAACATCACCAGCAAAAGCACCCCTCCCTGCAACAGCTTCCTCATGCTCAAGCTCCTTTCCCATGCAATCCGGTTGACGATAAGGGCCTTTAGCCCCGTTCCTTGCGAATGAACTCGGCCAGGGTGTGCAACGAGGCGAGCACCTCGCGGCTCGTTTCCTGGCCGCCGATGCGTACCTCGTAGGCCTTCTGCACCGCCACCACGATCTCCACCGCGTCGAGAGAATCGAGCCCCCAAGGGGAATCGGGGCCGATCAGCGGGGCGTCGGGAAAGACCTCTTCCGGCGCGTCGGGGATGTTGCAGCTATCGACGATCAGGTCGCGCAGCTCCCGTTCGAGGTTGTCGGTAGACAAAACTTCCATACGTTTCTCCATCAAATCATCACGATTGAAGATCAGCGCCCGCCGCTGCGGCGCCGGGCGAAAACGAGCCAGGCCAGACCCAGGCAGACAGCGGCGAAAAGCAGCAGTGACGCCAACTGGGGGACAATCCGCGCCAGGTCGCCGTGGCGGACAAAGAGTTCGATAAAACCCTCCAGCCCCCAGGCCAGTGGCGACAGGGCGCTCAAGGACTGCATCGCCGGGGGCATGGCGTAGACCGGCACCATGATGCCGCCGAGGGCCGCCGCCAGCACGATCGAGACCGGGCCGAGCATGGCCGCCTGCTCGTAACTGCGCACCAGGGTGCCGATAAGGATGCCGTAGCCGGTGGCCGCCAGGGCGCAGGCCAGGATCAGCAGGATCAGGGCCGGAAGATCGCCGCCGAACTGCAGGATCGGGGTGCCGAAACGGGGGAGGAGCAACCGTCCGACCAGCAGCATGACCAACGCCTGAGCGCAGCCGACAAGCACATAGGCGGCGAGCTTACCGCCGAGCAGGGGGAGGCCGGAAACGGGGAGGCTCAACAGCCGTTGCAGGGTTCCTTCCTGACGTTCACGCAGCAGCGCCCCGGAAAGCGGGACGACGATGAAGAACATGCCGAACAAGGTCCAGGCGGGGACGTTCTGTTGCACCGAGTCGGGCTGGGCAATGATTTTTCCGGCGGCGATTTCCGCGCGCACCGCCAGCAGTTCCCGGTCCTGCCAGGCAAAGGTGACGGCGGGGGGCGCCGGCGCGCCGGGCAGGTTCCGATAGGGGCCGAGAGCTTTTCCCACCTGCTCGGCCACCTGACGGGGCAGCACTTCCCCCAGTTGTCGCCCTTTTTCCGCAACCTCCAGGCTGAGGGCCGCCCGCTGCAGGGCATTGATTAGGGTGGCGCGAAAGGCTCCCTGCACCGCCGGGTCGAAATAGACGGCCAACTCCAGGGGATTCCCGTCATCCTCGGGCGATTCATTCGCGGCGAAGGCACGCCGGGCGAGGGCTTCGGCGCGCCGCTCCAGTTCTTCGCCAAGTCCGGCGGGGATCACCAGGGCAAAGGGATAGTCGCCGGCGGCGACCCGGCGGCGGGCCTCGGCCTCGCCTTCGGCGTCCCCTGCCGCTT
>DIVU01000337.1 GCA_002423365.1 Desulfuromonadaceae bacterium UBA6124
CCTACAACAACCACGACATCGACGATGGGCTGAAGGCGGGATACATCGGGCTGGAGGATCTGGACGCACTTTCCCTCTGGCGGGAAACCTGGCGGAAGGTAGGGGGAAAATTCCCCGGACTCGACCGCCAACGTCATATCCATCAGACGATCAGCCATCTCATCGGCGTACTGATTGACGATCTGGTGCGAACGACCGAGGACGGTCTGCTCCATCACGGCATCGCGACTTTGGACGATGTTCGCCGTCAGCCTCGCCGACTGGTCCGGCTGAGCGATGAAGTCCGGCTGGGAAACAACGAATTGAAGATCTTTCTGCGCAACAAGCTCTATCGCCATTACAAGGTGGAACGGATGCGGGTCAAGGCAGAACGCATCCTCGAGGCCCTCTTCGATAACTACCGCCGCCATCCGACGCTGCTTCCCTACGAAATCCAGGACAAATTTCCGCAGCACGGCATGGAGCGTTCCATCTGCGACTATGTCGCCGGCATGACCGACCGTTTCGCCATGGATGAATATATTCGCTTCCATGAACCCTACGAGCGGGCTTAATTCTTCTGGCGTGTTAATTGCAGGTGATTAAAAACAGTTACCTGTGGCTGAAAGAAGTTGCGGAAAAGACTGTTCTTTCGTGAGGTTAATTTTTGCTGGGGATGGGGGAAATGAATTTGAGTCGGGTCCTGTCTTCCGGTTCAGTCATTTGACGGAGTCCTTGTCGCCTTTTGGGGGTTCGATGAAGTTTACGCTTAGCCGCTTACGTCCTTATGGAAACCCCGGGCTGATCCGGCGGATCGTCGCGGTTTATGTCGGATTGGGGATCCTCTGGATTTTCAGCTCGAACTATTTGCCCCGCGTCTTCTATGCGGATCCGACGCAGCAGGGCCGCCTGGAAATCGTCTTCGACATTCTTCTGGTTGTTCTCAGCAGTTTTGCCCTGGCCTGGTTTGTCTCCCGCTTTTTCCGGGCGCTCAACGCCCAGCAGGATGAATTCTATCGCATGATCCGGGATGTCGGCTCGGCTCGCGGGAGCGATTTTTTCGCTACCTTGGTCCGCAGTCTGAGTGAAATTGCCGGCTCCGATTATGCCTTCGTGGCGCGCTTCACCGATGAAAGCGAGCAGCGGGTACGCACTGTGGCGGTCTTCGGCCATGGCCGACTGCTTGAAAACTTCGAGTTCGACCTTGAAGGGACCCCCTGCGGTATCGCCGTCAAGCAGGGGCGCGAGCTGGTTGTTGATCAGCTTCGGCAATTTTTCCCCATGGATCATCTCGCCGAGCAGCTGGATGTGGACAGCTATGCCGGTATCGCCCTGACCGATTGCGCCGGCAAGGTCCACGGGGTGATGGCGGTGACCGGCAAGGGCCCCTTGAAGAAACAGCGCCTGGCCGAAGCCATGCTGGAACTTTTTGCGGTACGGGCGGCGGCGGCCCTGGAAGGGATTCTCAGCCGCGAAGCCGTCGATTATCTTTCCCTCTATGATTCCCTCACCGGACTGCCCAACCGTCGCATGTTCGCCGAGCAGTTGGCGCCGATTCTCGTCCAGGCCCGGAAAAAGTCGGAGATTCGCGCGGTTCTTTTCCTCGACCTGGACCGTTTCAAGAATATCAACGACAGCCTCGGCCATGCCGTCGGCGATCTGCTGCTCAAGGCGGTCGCCACCCGCCTGACCCGCAGCCTCCGACACGGCGACCTGATCGCCCGTCTCGGCGGCGATGAATTCATGATTCTGTTGCAGGGTCTTACGAACAAGCAGGATGCCGCCAAGATCGCGGTCAAAGTGCTCGATTCTCTGCGCCCTCCCTTCAAGATCCAGGGGCACGACCTGCACGTGGCTTCCAGCATCGGCATCGCCATTTCCCCCGAGGATGGCGACGATGTCGATACCTTGCTGAAAAATGCCGATACCGCCATGAATCGCGCCAAGGAGATGGGACGCAACAACTATCAGTTTTTTGCGGTGGAAATGAGCGATATTTCCATTACCCGCCTGGGGCTGGAGAACGATTTGCGCAAGGCGCTGGAGAGGCAGGAGCTGGTTCTCTACTACCAGCCGCAGTATTTTATGGATTCGGAGCGGATCAACGGGGTCGAGGCGTTGCTGCGCTGGAACCATCCCAAGCGGGGGATGATTCCGCCTAACGATTTCATCCCCATGGCGGAGGAAACGGGACTGATCGTGCCGATCGGCAGCTGGGTGCTGCGCACCGCCTGCGAACAGTGCATGGCCTGGCAGCATGCCGGCCTGGCGCCGATCCGCGTGGCCGTGAACCTTTCCGCCCGCCAGTTTCAACAGCAGGATCTGCCCGATGTGGTTGCTGGCATTCTGCAGGAGACGGGGATCGATCCGGAAGGCCTCGAACTGGAAATCACCGAGAGCATTCTCATGCAGAATATGGAAACCACTGTCGATCAGCTGGTACGGCTGATGTCCCTGGGGGTGAAGATTTCCATCGACGACTTCGGCACCGGCTATTCTTCCCTCAACTACCTCAAGCGCTTCCCTCTGCACGCCCTGAAAATCGACCGTTCCTTTGTCAAGGATATCGGCGAGGATTCGGACGACACCTCCATCGTCAGCGCGGTCATCGCCCTGGCCCATACTTTAAGTCTCGAAGTGGTGGCCGAAGGGGTGGAGACGGAGGCGCAGCGTCAGTTCCTGCGTGACCAGAACTGCGACCGCTATCAAGGATTTCTGATGAGTCCCCCGGTGCCGGCAGAACGCATCCGGGAGATGCTGGTCGAACGCAGCGCGGTGGCCTGCGAAGGGGCGGCGAGCGTTTAGGCGGGTCAAGAATTCAAGAATAAAAACATCGGGCCGCCCTGTGGCTGCCCGACTCGTTTCTTTCTCGGACGAGGGCAGGCACGGAGGCCTGCCCCTACAGCGTTTTCACAAAGGCTTTTTCGGGTTATCCCCGGCCACTTGTGCAATCAAGGAAGTTCGATCTTCCGCTCTTCCGCCGGGCGATAGAGCAGGATCGTTCGACCGAGAACCTGCACCACCGCCGCGCCGCTTTCTTTCGCCAGAAGGGCCGCGACCTCCTTGCGGTCCATCACACACCCCTCCTGAACCCTCACCTTGATCAATTCATGCACCCTCAGGGCTTCCTCCAGGGAAGTCAACAGGGCGGGAGTGACTTCTTCCTTGCCGACCATCACCACCGGATTGAGGTGATGTCCCAGGCCTTTGAGGAAACGTCCTTGCTTGCCGGTCAGTTTTGTCATCGGCGAATTCCTTTCTTTGCTTAAGTGGTTGCGCATTATACGTGAACGACCGCTTCGCGCAATCCTTTTGCCGGTGGAACGCTTTCGCATAAATGCAAAATTTATAAAGCTGTTTTGATTCTTTTGAGAGAAAATTTAAAAGCAGTTACAAGTATCCGTTATCTATATGGAAAAGTTATTTTTCTGTTTTATTCTGGAACTTCTGAGAGACGATGGGGTGTGTTCTGCGTTATCTGGTTCGCATTTTTGCAAAATACATTCGTCTACAAACTCTCTCCTTTATGGTTCTTTCTGTGCGTAAGTATCCGACAATACACAGAAATAAAAAAATTAGAAAATAACTAAAACAATGGTATACGAATTGCTCTTAAAATAGACGACGCACAGCCAATCTTATTCGTCCGCCCCTTGGAGGTTCCCATGCTCAATACATCCCATCTCAGTCGTGCCGATCTGATTTCCGTCACCGAGTCGAACATCACTTCTTCCGGCCTCTTCGGTTTCGGTCTCTGCGCCATCCTCGTCAATCTCTTTGAAGCCGGCCTTTTTCCCGTTGCGCCGGTGATCCTGGCGATGGGGGTAGGTTACGGAGGCCTCTCGCAGATTGTCGTCGGCCTTATGGAATGGCAAAAGCAGAACGTCTTCGGCGCGATCACCTTCGTTTCCTTCGGCCTCTTCTGGCTCTCCCTGATCGGATTGCTGGTGCTGCCTGAAGCCGGTCTCGGCACCCTGCCGCAGAGTATGGTTCTCTCGGCCTATCTACTCTTCTGGGGGGCTTTTTCCGGCCTGCTGCTGGCGAGTGCGGTCAAAGTCAGCCGGTTAGTGCGCGGGATGTTCCTTCTGCTGCTCGGCTACTTTGGTCTCTACTTCCTTGGCGAAGTGTCCGCCACTCCGGCGTTGACCCGTCTCGCCAACTTTTCCGGGCTGGCCAGCGGTCTTGCTGCCCTGGCTGCCGGCGCCGAGCTTATTATTCGGCAGATCATTGAGCGCTCCCCCAGTCGCTAGTCGGAGGAGCCGTCCTTCGTGCGGCATCGATTTTAGTCTTTATCCCCTGTCCCCATCGAATAGCATGCAAAGGAGATCGCCCATGCAGGCAACCATCCACGGAATTTCCCTGGCTTATGACGATTTCGGCGCGGGTCCGGCGGTTGTATTGGTTCACGGATTCCCTCTTGACCGGCGCATGTGGCAGCCGCAAACGGCGGAACTGGTTCGGGCCGGTTATCGGGTGATCGTTCCCGATCTCCGCGGCTTCGGTCAAAGCCAGGTGCCGTCCAAAGGCTGGACTCTGGGCCATCTGGCCGCCGATCTGGTCGGTCTCCTCGGTTATTTGGGGATTGGTCGAGCGGTCTTCTGCGGCTTCGGCATGGGCGGTTCGATTCTGCTGCAGCTGCTGGAGAAGCATCCCGACAAGGTCGCCGGCGCCTGCTTCGTGTCGAGTCGCGTCCGCTCGGACGATATCCTCGAAAAGGTTCGTCGTTCGGAACTGGTGGATAAGCTCGCGGCGGGGAACCGGGAGGAGGTTCTGGCGGTGCTGGCCTCGGAGCTGCTGGGGGA
>DIVU01000297.1 GCA_002423365.1 Desulfuromonadaceae bacterium UBA6124
CCCGGCGCCCGATCGACGGGCGCCGGCGGGACGGCGCAGGCGGGTCGGAGGGACCCCCGTCGCACCAAAGAAAGCCCTGGCGACGGGGAGAAATCAGCCTTGTACGACGATCGGAGGACAGCGGCGCAAAAACCGAGAAAGCGCCAATATCGCCACGCTCAGAGCAAGCCCCACCAACTCCGCTTCCACGTTGGGAGCAATCGTGATGGCGACGCCTGCCGCTACCAGCGGAATAGCGGCAAACCACTCCAATTTTCCTACGAAGGGCGCATAACGGCTGATTCCAAAGGCGGCTAGGGCGACGCCGATAAAGGCGAAAGTGATGTGAACGACCATTGACAACGGATCGCCCACAAGAATCAGCGAGGGATTCAAAACGAAGGCGAAAGGCACGATGTAAGTCACGAAGCCGAAACCGACGGCCGTAAACCCCACCCGGAAATACGAAGTCTCAGCAATCCGCGCTGCCGGAAAACATGCCAGCGCCACCGGTGGCGTGATATTCGAAGCAATTGCCCAATACAAAATAAAGAGATGGACGGCAATCTCGTTGAAGCCCTGGGACACCACACCGGGTGCCAGAACCACCGCGAGGAAAATGTAGCAGGCCGATGTCGTCAGCCCCATACCAAGAACAAAGGACGCGAACGCCCCCATGATCAACAGCAGGTACGGGTTGTTGCCGGCCAGAGCGATCAGTTCGCCCGAAAGGGCCGTCCCGACGCCGGTGAAGCTCATAGCGCCGATGATGAAACCAACAGCGCCAAGCGTCGCGATCAGTTCACTCACCGAAACGGATATATCCTCAAGGAGGTCGGCGACGTCACCTCTGGTCATGCCCCGTTTGCGAAAACATACCACGACCAAAAGAAACAAAATGGCCCAGAAGGGCGCGGGGGCCTCTAGTTGCAGGTAGAGCATGTAGATCAGCACCAGCAAGGTGCCGACGAAAGGCCAACCCCGTTTGAGCACTTCGCGGCCGCGGGGCAGTTCACTGACCGGCACGCCGCCGATTCCGGCCCGGGCGGCCTGGCAATCCAGCGTGACCAGCAACCCGAAGTAAAAAAGGAGGGAGGGCACGATCGCCGCAACGACTACAGTGAAATAGGAGATCCCCAGGAACTGGGCCATCAGAAAGGCAACAGCCCCCATCACCGGCGGCATCACCATCCCGCCAGTCGACGCACAGGCCTCGATGGCTCCCGCCTGATGCGGCGCGAATCCCGTACGTTTCATCGCCGGAATCGTCACCGAGCCGGTGGTGATCACATTGGAAACCGAACTGCCGCTCATGCTGCCGAAGAACGCACTGGCAATCACCGCGATTTTGCCGGCGCCGCCTCGGTAGCGTCCCATGAGCGCGCTTGCGCTATCCAAAAAGAACTGCCCGCCTCCTGTCCGCTTGAGGACCACGCCAAAAATGATATAGCCCATCAACAGTGTCCCGGTCACGGCCATCGGGATGCCGACAAGGCTTTGCGAATCCAAGGCATGCATGGTCAACGACTCGACAAACGTAAAACCGTTACCTAACAGGAACGACGGCATGCGATCGGCAAAGACCGGGAACAGGACAAACAACGTACAAAGCAGGAAGAGCGAAAAGCCGGCAACCCGCCGCAGCGCTTCGAGAACGAGCACGCATAAGATGCCGGAGAGCCAGACGACCATGTCATTGGGCGGCACCAACATCCAGCCGCCGGCGGTGATATCCCGGCCGTGCCATGCAAAATAGAGGCAAACGGCCAGACTGGCGGCGGCGAGGCCGAGATCGAGCGGAAATGTCCCCCGGGCCTGTCCCGCGATCATCGGATAGACGATGAGGACTTGCCACAGGCCCAATCCGAGAAGCACATAAATGTATGAATTCAGGGGAAGAAGGAACCCAAGGAAGTTCAGATTGAAGATATAGTAGACGGAAACTAGCAAAAAACCGATTCCGTTTGCGACAGCAATGGTATGCCAGAATGGATTGAGGGTTCGCTTCATGGTTTTTTCTCAAGTCCCTGGATATTGATTTGCCCGCACCTACCGGCACCGTACGAATTTCCGGCGCCCGATGCTGCAAACGACGGGGCCGGAGGTCGGTTCATAATTGCCGGCCCCCAAGCCCCATCGGACCTTTCAGATGCCGGCTTCCGCGAGGGCTTTGGCTCTCTCCTGCTCCCAGTATTGGGCGAACGCAGAGTCGTCGCCCTTGAAGTTCACCTTCGCCTTGGTAAACGCAGTCCGCAAAACCTGCTCGCGCTTGACGAGCGCCTGTTGGTGAGTTTCAAGGCCATCCGTCCACTTACCAGTCTCCTTGAAGTACTTGATGGCTCCCTCATGGTAAGGAACGGCGAACTGCGACTTGATAGCGGTGTCGATCTGCCAGAAGGGTGCGGACTTGATGGCGGTGCTATAGCCGTCCCAACTCTCGACAATCATTTTCGTCAGCCAGTAAACGGTATCGACATCTTCTTGAGCCAAAGTGACGACGGTTGGGCACGGATAGCCGCCAACCTCAACGGCCTTCCCGTCGTCGACACCCGGGCCGCGGGTGATGGTGGTCGGCCCGACGAACGGTGCCATCTTCTGAAGCTTTGCCCAGCCGGCGGTATTGGCGCCTGGAACCGGAATCCACTTCAGGCCGACCGGCGAAGCAGCCACCTGGAGCGTGTTCGGCGAGCTGTTGGACGCCATGACCATATCTGCATGTCCCGCAATCAGCCCGAGGACGCTCGGATTGTAGCCGGGGAACTCGACCAACTTGACATCGTTCAGAGTCAATCCGCCGAAGGCCAGATATGCCTCGGTCTGCATGTTGATGCCGGCGTCACCAATCACCCAGCCAACACGCTTGCCCTTCAAGTCGGCGATCGTATTGATGGGGCTATCCTTGGGTACGGCCGGCGAGAAGTTGGCCTCGCGGTTGGCAAGGATGAGCATCCTCAGGGGCTGCGGCCCCCATGTCTTGGCAGCGAAATCGCCGATACCCTCGAACGTGGTGTAGTAGCCTGAGCAGCTTGCCCAGAACTTAGCTTTTCCGGTTTTCAACGCGAGCGCCCGAACAACCTCGTTGCCAAGCGGAATCACGCGGACTTTGGTCCCGAACTTCCCGCTGATGGCATCGCTGATCGCCGTGACCTCGGCATACACGTTGTTACCAACGTCGAACGACGTGATCGGAATCACATCTGGTTTTCCGGCCCCCGCGGCCGAGCCCATGCCGATAAGTGTGGCGCCGGCAAGCGCGCCGATGAGACTGAGGCAATTAAGGGTGGGTTTCATGGTTGGCTCTCCCTGTTTACAATAAGCGCGATACTCAAGCGGCTATCCACTCCAAACCGAGGAACGCAACGCGGTCCCCGACGTGCAATACCGGCTCTTGGCGGGACATGAGGATGTAAGCATCCGAGGGGGCGCGGATGACCCCGATATCGGCGAACAGGTCGACCACATTGCCGATTACCGCGTTCTTGGAAGCCTTTTCTCCGGGCTGCACCTTTCCCTCGAAAAAGCCGGCATAATCGCTATAGAGAAATCCCCGCTTCGTCACGATCATCTGATCGGCTTTCTCGGCCGTCACCGGAGCCGCCATGCCGAGATGCGCCATGACGTGCCGAATGCCAGCCTCGGCGATCGCAATGGCTTCGGGCTGGAAGCGACCGCCCGACCCCACCTCGGCCATAAAAGCGGGAATCCCCGCACGCGAGCAATTCACATCCAGCGCGCCACCGACGCCTCCCGGCACCTCACCGACCGCCGACGACAGGTCGACCCTGCAATTGAGGCGAACTCCGAATGCCAGTGCCATGGCCTCGATACTTTCGCACATCTGCGGCGACAGGCCGGGAGCGAACTTGTAGACGGAATAGGGTTCCGCAGCGAACGAGGTTCCAACTGTATGGAAACTGATCAGATAGTCCGCGACCTCCTGCATTTCCTTGAACAACGCATAGGCCGTCCGCTGTGAATATTGACCATCGGCCTTTCCAGGGAACTGCTGGTCAAGGTCCAGGAAATCATAGGGATTGATCTTGTTGCGCCATTGTACGGCCAGCGGATTGCAAACCGGGGTACAAACCAGTGCGCCCGCCAGATCATCGGTCGCGACCGCTCCGCAGACATTCCGGATCGCCATAAAGGCATTCAGTTCATCGCCATGCACCGCGCCATTGAGCCAAAGCACCGGTCCATCCTGGCGGCCGTTGACGATCATGACCGGAACACGCAGTTCTGCGTTCATGGCCAGTTCCCCGACTTTCAGGTATCCTTGGCCAATCCGACCCGGTGCCGCCTTCGCGCTACCAACTTGTATTTCCTTCACAGACATTATGTTCTTTCTCCTCCCAATCGAGTTGCCGGATCGTCAGGTGGACGCACCGTCGCTTAACCGCGAAGCAGTTCCCCGCCCAATTCGACGATCGTCTTGACCAGTGAAATCGGCAACGGGATTCCCTTGGCTGATCGCTCGGCCTCGATCCGCCATTCCCGTTCGCCGGGATACATGACTTCGTCAAAACCCGCAGCCGGCGGCANNAGCCTTGAGGCGCGCGATTTCTTCGTCCATGCGGGCCCGGAAGTCCGCTTCGGGCATGAAGGCCGAAACCTTGAATGCCAGCACGAAGTGTCCGTTGCCCGATTCCCGTTCCTGATTGGTCATGACGCTGAGCACGCGGCCGCCGAACTCGGCGCCGGTCAGCACCCCCGACAGGA
Source organism: Desulfuromonadaceae bacterium UBA6124 (assembly GCA_002423365.1). Taxonomy (GTDB): domain Bacteria; phylum Desulfobacterota; class Desulfuromonadia; order Desulfuromonadales; family Trichloromonadaceae; genus Trichloromonas. The sequence goes on from DIVU01000297.1 coordinate 4,699, forward strand.
TGTCCATGAGCAGAGTCACACCGGCCCCCTTCACGCCCCCGAAAGGCAGCATGACGCCGGCCAGCGCCGCCTGCGGATCGGTGGTCGGACGGCCGTCGGGACCCAACGCCCAGCCCGACGGGATGGGCTTTCCCTCGGCCAGGGCCTTGCGCACCTTCTTGCGCGATCCTTCGCTGGTCGCCATGTCGAGGACAAAGGCCGGATGCCGGCCGACCGGAACGGCAACGGCCAGGGGATTGGTTCCCAGCATCGGTGCGGCGGCGCCGAAGGGAGCGCAGACCGAAGACGCGTTGGCCGTCACGATGCCAACGCAGCCCCGTTCGGCCGCCCTGGCGGCATAGACCCCGGCCGCCCCGAAATGGTTGCTGCGGCGCACCGCGACCGCTCCGACGCCCAGTTGGTCGGCCGATTCCAGAGCCAATTCCATCGCCCGCGTCGCGGCAACCGGCCCAAGACCGTTATCGGCATCCAGCGTCGCCGCCCACGGCAGACGCCGTTCGACCGTCATGGTGGGCGTCGCCTTCAGGCGCTTTTCATCCAATGCCTTGGCGTAGTCAGGCAGGCAGGAGAGCCCATGGGTATCGACGCCGCGCAGATTGGCGCCGACGAGCCCGCGAGCGGTGGCCCGCGCATCGACCTCGGGCACGCCGCGCCGCCTCAGAACTTCGCCAATCGCCCCCTCGACCGTTTTCGCGGCAACCAGAACCGTATCCGACATGTCGGCTTTCCTCCTAGATCACCGGACCGGTGACGT
>DIVU01000290.1 GCA_002423365.1 Desulfuromonadaceae bacterium UBA6124
GGAAGATCAACGTGGCCAACCGGACGCAAGCCGCCATGTGGGCGGTCAACAACGGCGTCGATCGTCATTGCGTATTCGACCATTGAAAGCCGGCGTGCGACGGATACTGCGGCGAAGCGGCGCAAGGCCGCTCGCCGGCAGTCTTCCAGTGGGATTGCGAACAGCCGCATCCCAAGGCTCCCNNAAAACACGTCGGGCGTGGCGTCATTCCTCGCCCGACCGCGGTCCGACCCCGGGCGCTTCCTCCCACGTCCAGTTTGAAGCCTGAACCGTCCCCGCGGCCCCGTCATGCGGCTGGATCGACGGCCGGCCGTCCGGGCCGCACACCAGCAGCGTGACCGGCACGCGATTTCCCGGCAAACAGGTCTTTCGATAGACGCAGGCGTTCGCCCGCACCGCCGAGACCTCCGCCTCCGAGCTCGCGGGCGATGGCGGCTCGAGCTGTGCGGTGCATGCCTCCAGAACCGCCGCCTCGGTGGCCTGGAACAACTCCGGCCCCTTCTCCTTGACCCATTGGCTTTCGCGGAAGGCCGGCGAATTGGGGCCTGCCGCCGACGGGCCGCCATTCCCCCCGGCCGCCATGCCGAGTGCTGAGGCGATCGTCAGCGGAAGGCAGCTGCTCAGTGCAATGGCCGCACCGCCAAGAAGCACAAATTTGAAAACAGGCCCCATGGCGCCAGGATACGACGGATGCCCATGCCATAAAGCAGGTATCGGGAGTACCCCCTTCGCACCCCGGCGGAAACGGCCAGGGACCCTGCCGTCGCCGACATACCCCGGCGAACGGCAGGGACCGCCCCCTTCAGGAGCGGACCGGCTCGTATTGAGCGGAAACGATGGCCGCCTGCGTGCGGTTCTTCACGCGGAGCTGGCGATAGATGGTTTTAAGATGAACTTTGACCGTGCTTTCCAGGATGCCCAGGTTGCGGGCGATCTCCTTGTTCGAGGCGCCGTCTTTCAGGGCCATCAAGATCTCGGTCTGCCGGGTTGTCAGACGCCGTCCCCGGTGACGAAGGTCGGCCTCGGTCCATTTCGGCAGCGGCCGTTTGCGGTCGGCCGCGCCGCCGCTCGCACTACGGGGCATGACACCGCGGCCGGCACGATTCGCGTTCTCCGGCCGGGCAACGATATTGGCGGTTGGCAAGCCCGCGATGCCGTTCCCGAGCATGTGCCCGTGAATGGGTCGCAGCGACTTCAAATCCAGCAGGATGACCTTGTTTTCGCCGACGTCCCCGGTCTTGGCTTGCTCAGCCCGGTCCTCTGGGCACGGAATTAGAAGATAGGACCGATGCTGTCCGTCATTCCCCCCCTGTTGGCCATCCGGTGCCATGATAACCCATAGTGGTGAATCCATATCTTGCTCCCCCTTGGGTTTGCCGAGTCTAACGAACAAGTATGCAATTTTCTGTGGATAATTTCCCCATCACGGGTACGGAAAATTGCCATGGGCCCCTTGTTTCTCCCGGCTGGCGGCCTTTCCGGCAACAAACCCCCACCATGCTTGTCGAATAGATCGTACCTCCCCAACCCCACACAATCCGCAAAAAGTGCCGGTACCACACAGAGGCGCACGGAATATGCCGTCGCAATCTGCGGGTTATCCACAGCTATGTCGGGAAAACATGTGGATGAAAGCGGCTCAATCGGACTCATCCCTGGCCTGGCGGCCTTCAATCGCAATACGTGTAAGATCCTCGCGGGAGCGGGCCCGCAATTTCTGCATCATACGAGCCCTATGAAATTCCACGGTACGAACGCTCATGGCCAGTTCGGCGGCGATCGTCTTGTTGGACTTGCCCAGCCCCAGCCTCTCCAGGATGTCTCTTTCCCGCGGGGTAAGGCCTTGGAGCAAGGCGTCGATATCCTTAAGCCGGGATTTTTCGGCGAGATGCTCGACATGCTGCCCGATGGCGGCTTGGATGCGGGTGAGCAACTCCTGGCTGCTGAACGGTTTTTCGAAAAAATCGAATGCCCCGCGCTTCATCGCCTGAACGGCCGTCCAGACGTCACCGTACCCGGTCACGAAAATGACGGGCGCCGTAGCCCCTTTGGTGACCAGGGTCTTCTGGATCTCCAGGCCGCCGATGCCGGGCAAGCGGACATCGAGGATGACGGCGCTCGGCCCGCTCTCTGTGTCCGCCCGAAAAAACGCATCCGCCGACTCATAGGTCTTGCAGTTGATTCCCACCGACACCACGAGGTCGCGGATCGATTCACGGATATCTTCGTCATCGTCTACGACAAAGACCGTACCTAAAGACACGCGCCCCCCCTTACCCCCTGCCACCCAGCTCGTCACGGTTGCGGCACGGACACTCCCCTCCAAGCAGAGNNCCGGCCGGTTGTTGCCATGTCGATATTTGGCGGGAATGATTTTTCGTTCATCCCCGTTACTTCCCCCGGGCAACGATCATGCACGAAATACACTTAACGTTTATTAACGCTGTTCGCCCCTGATGCCGTCGACGCGGGCTTGCCCTAAGGGCAACCGCCCCCGCCGGACATCCGGTTGCACGATTGAGGATATAGGCAATTCGCCGGGGAACTGTCGGGTTAAATACCATTTGAGGTATGCATTCGGTGGTACCCCGCCGTACCGTATGGCCAATCCGCGAGCGATCTACCTCACATTCTCCGCGGACATATCCCTATACGTCCGATCCCGGCGCTCCCGCACATCGTATTCTGACGATCCCTTTGATCTTCGCGGGATGTCGGCAGGGAGAGAAAGGATGGTTATCGATCCCCCCTTCAGCTTCAGGTCTTTGGGTTTCCTTATCGCCAGCCGGCACGAGTTCACCCGCGATCTTCTGCACTTCGCGCTGGAGGCCTTCCAGGCCGAAGACGTCCGGGACGCGGCCAACGGGTGGGAAGCGCTGCAGATGTGGAACGCGTTCGCGCCGGACATCATCCTGACGGAGATGAATATTCTCCCCATGGGCGGAGCCGAGGTGACCCGTCGCCTGCGCGACGATCCCCTGCGTGCCGGCTCCCCACCCGTCGTCCTCGTCTTCGCGCATTGCCCTCTCGAACATGACGTTTTGCGGTCGATGGAGGCCGGCGCGGACGATGTTCTACGGTTGCCGTTTTCCGCTCGTTTCCTGGCCCAGCGGATCGTGCGGGCCCTCGCCCGCCGCCACCCGGGGGCGCGAGCCGTCGGCAGGACCGGCCATCCATCGCCGCCGCCCCCCGCCTACCGTTTGCCGGAATGGCCGACGGCCGCAAACGCCGCTGGTGCCCTCCATTGGGAATCCTTTCTGACGCCAGAAGAGATCCGGGCACTGACATCGGTCGGGGCGGGCACAACATCGACGATAGACAGCGACCGCTGGTGAGGGGGTCGATATGCCGCCGGCCAATGAGCTGATCCGGGACGCGGCCCGCCACTTGTTCGAGCGCTATGGCCGGCACTCGGTCGAGATCGCCAAGGAGTACGTCGTCATTACCGCGCGGTCGGGCGAATCCCGCGACATCGACGAGGCCCTGCTCGTTCTCACCGAACTCGAGCACTTGGCCGGACAGCCATGCCGGGAACCCGGAAGGGACCACTAAGCCTTCGTCGCGCCTATCTGGCCATGATTTCGCGGCAAGCCAGGAAATCCGCGTGCATCCGCTGGAAAACCCGGTGTTTGGCGGCATGAAAAGCGGCGATGCGTCCCGTCGCCGGGACGATCACGTCGGCCGCCCGGTTCATGGCCGACATGGCGGCCAGTACCGAGTCGAAATCGCCGGCAGCCACCGCCCCCAAAATGGCCGAACCCAGGAGCACCGCCTCGGATTCGCGGGGCAGGACGATCCGGCAGCCGGTGATATCGGCGTGCTCGCGCAGGAACAGCGGATTCTTGGTGCCCCCACCGCAGGCGAACACCGTTTCGATGGCGTAGCCCTTGGCGT
>DIVU01000336.1 GCA_002423365.1 Desulfuromonadaceae bacterium UBA6124
ACTGCGCCGACAGCGACTGCCTGGGCGTCGGTCTTTGTCTGGCCGAGAACACGACCGCGACCTGTTCCGACGGATTCGACAACGACGGCGACGGCCTGACCGACTGCGCCGACCCCGGCTGCGCCAAGAACAGAGTCTGCCGCTAGTCTGATCGGAAATTCATCAACCTTGCACGGGAGGAGCCTGACGCTCCTCCCGTTTTTTGTGTTTGCCCAGCGTGGAGAGCCCGTGACTTCTAAGCAGCTATTAATGTTTTCGCGAGGTTGGGGATGGATGGAGGCAACAAAGTGTTTTTCTTGCCCCTCAAAACCATGCAACCCGGGTTGCGATTGCCAACTCTGGTTGCACCTGATCTTGCGCCCTTCATTTACATGGGGCACGGATCATTTGGCTGGAGTTGGTGCAACTTTGGTTGCTCCGTTTCGGCTTGACCAAATTTTGTCTGATTTAGGGAAAATTTCATGGATATAAATAGGTTAAGAAAGGTCCGAAAAGTTGGGCACTGTCCTTGCTATTACTCATGAACAAAAGCAAGCCGTCGTCGAGTCTGCCACGAAATCCCCGCGCGACGGTTCACCCATGGAAAAATTTTAAGAAGCCGGAAAGGAGGTCGATCGAGGGGGAGACGAGGCTTCGTCACCACATGACAGGGGAAAATCCATAAACGAAGGGAAAATGAGGAGGTAAAAATGAAAAGCAGCTGTTTCGCGAAAAAACTGGTCGCCCTGCTGGGTATTTCTCTCTTCACCGCTTCCACGGCCCAAGCCGGCTTCATCACCGGTTGGGACATGAACAATGTTACCGTCGCCCCCGGCCCCTACACCGAGTATGTCACCTATCCCAGCACCCTCTACACCGACGCGAGCAAACAGGTCACCAACGGCGCGATCACCTGGAAGGAAACGGACGTCAAGGCTCCGGGGATGAAGGTCGTCAATCAGGATGACGTGACCGGTGAGAAGTGCATCATGACCACCGGCTACAATCCCTACGATTTCTCCGACAAGATGTGTTCCGACCCGCTGCAGTCGAGCAAGCGCTGGAAGGTCAAAGGCGCCCAGAGTGAGCCGATTGATGTCTACTTCAGTGTGGGCACCAGCGCCACCAGCACCTATCGCTCGCTGCAGAAGCTGACTGACGGCACCGACGTTAAGTGGAAGGGCTTCCGCGCCGAACTCGGCTTCATGGTCAACGGCCAGTTCGTCAAGTCCGGGGCCGCCGACGGTCTCGGTTTCTCCACCGATCGCGGCGCCTATTTCACCCGGCTGACTTCCTCTGCCACCCAGAAAGAGGCGATCCTCTCGGCCCTCTTCGCTCAGGGCCTGGCCGGTCCGGCCGACAAGTACCACCCGACCACCGGTTATTTCGATCCGACCACCCGCTTCAGTTATCAGCTTTATGCTCTGGAAGATGAAATTTACTCCGGTACCCTTTCCTCCAACTACGCCAGCTTGTTTGGTGATTGGAACAACTTGGCCGGCGTGCCCTGGGCCTATTACTACGACGAAGACGACAACATCAATACCGACAACCTGCTGATGGCCAACTGCGACGGTAATTTCGTCGTGACCGATCCGGTTATGGAAACCGGTTACTGTGAAGGAACCTGGGTCACCTACCGCAGCCAGGCTGGCCTGGATCCGGCGACGGGTCTGCCCTATGCCTCCGACGGCGTGAAGAAGCCGGTTCCGGCCGATGTCCTCGCCGCCTGGCAGGCCAATCGACTCTATCTGACCGGCCCCATCGAAGACCTGGCCAATCTCGGCCTGAACTACTACGTCACCATCGGCGACAACACCAAGTGGCCGACCCCCAACCAGTTCGTGCTGCGGTTCTATCCGGTTCCGGCCGAGACGGTGGTGCCGAGTCCCGTGGAAATCTGTAACGATGGTCTCGACAACGACAAGGACGGCCTGGTCGACTGCTCCGACTCCGATTGCTCCGCCGATCCCATCTGCCCGGCGCCGGTGAGCGAGGTCTGCACCGACGGCATCGACAACGATCAGGATGGCAAGGTCGACTGCGCCGACTCCGATTGCCTCGGCATCAGTGGCTGTGGAGCGGAAGGCTTACTCAAAACCTGCAGCGACGGGTTTGACAACGACGGCGATGGTTTGACTGACTGCGCCGACCCCGGTTGCGCCAAGAACAAGGCCTGCCGGTAGAAGAAGCGCCAAGGGGGAGTCAACGGACTCCCCCTTGACTTTCTGTACGTCATGCGTTTGGGAGCCGCTCCCCGGGGTCCTCGTCGTCAGGGGGTCTTGAACAGAAGATGTCGGGAGGTCTCCCGGAAAGGGAGCCAAAATGATTACGCGACAAATTTTCTCCCCAGTCCGCCTCGCGGGACTGCTTCTGTCGGCTTTTCTACTGCTTACGACCGGTCCGCTCTGGGCGGCCAAGCCCGTTCCTCCCGCTACCGAAGCCCAGTTGTCCGGCAAGATCACCGATGCCGCCACCGCGAAGATTCTTGTCGGCGCCGGCGTCACCGCTGTCGGCACATCCGGCACCTTCAGCGCCGTCACCAACAGCAAGGGCCTTTACCTCCTGACCCTGCCCGGCGGCACCTATCAGATCACCGCTTCGGCTGTCGGCTACATCGATCAGACGGTCCCCCGTACCCTGACCAACGGCGTAAACAGCACGGTCAATTTCGCCCTGGTCGCCGGGACGAACAACAGCCTGCCCCACGCCGGCCGCATCAGCAGTTACGACGGTCCCCAGACCTGCCTCAACTGTCACGGCAGCGCCATCGCCGAGCAGGTCTTCATGTCCGCCCACTTCCAGGCCCGTACCCCGACGCCCAAGCTGGATATGCCCGGCGCCGGCAACCATGGCATGGTCGACCGCGCCTGTGGTCTGCCCGGCACCACGATGATGGCCAACAACTTCGCCGGCAAGGCGATCTCCCCCGTCGACGGCGTCTCCACCAAGGATGACGGCTGTGGCGGCTGCCATCTCGCCTACCTGCCCCCCTATTACTATCCTTCCGCCAGCGCGGCGATCGCCGACATGGACTGCCTCTACTGCCATGCCCTGGTTTACGGCAAGGAATGGGACGAGCAGGAGATCATCGACCTGTACGGGAGCAACTCCGAACCGCATCTGCGCCAGGTGGTCACCAATGCTGAAGGGATGCAGGTCTTCACCCAGGACCGCTCGCTGAAAACCGCCCAGTCGGCAGGGGGCGCGGTCACCAGCGAGGCCTGCCTGCGCTGCCATGAGCACAACCTTTCCGGCTACAAACGCTCCACCCCCTTTACCGCCGCCACCGATGTGCATGCGGCCCGCGCCCTCAAGTGCACCAGCTGTCACGTCGTCTCCGAACACCGCATCGCCCGCGGCAACTACGTGACCGACGGCGGCGCCAACGATCTGTCCGAAGTGGAAGTCGGCTGCATCGCTTCCGGCTGTCATACCACCAGCGCCCACGCCGGTGAAAACGCCGATGCCCTCAACCGGCACCTGACCAACGTCACCTGCGAGACCTGCCACATTCACTCCATGGACGAACCCCGCAACATCCATCGCCGGGCCTGGGCGCCCTTCACCCTCGACCCGATCAGCGGGCAATGGGAGGTGACGGCACCGACCACCCAGGGGCAGGAATATCCCGGCTACTGGGATGCCTACACCGAATATCTGCCCATCGGCACCCGCCCGACCATCCGCTGGTTCAACGGCGGCGCCTCGATGCTGGCCCAACCCTACGGTGGCTACGGCGACCGGCGCAGCGCCGGCGGCGACGCCCGGCTCTTCCCCTTCAAGCCCTTCGTCAGCGGCATGCTCTTCGACGCCGCCTGGTTGCCGGGCCCGCCCCGGGACGGCAGCTTCGATATGGTCAACGGCACCTGGCCGGCTTCGATGAAGTATTTCTACGAGCAGAACTGGCCGAAGTTCATCGAGTTCGGCTTCATCGACCCGCAATATCCCACGCCCACCGGTTACTGGGCGGCCCGTCCGGACATGGCGGCGATGCTCAACAACTTCCCGATGATGCTGCAGATCGACCGCAAGATCTTCCTGAGCGAAGCCGGCACCGTGCTCGGCTCGCCGGTACCGGGCCCGCAAAGCGCCGCCACCTATCCCGGCATCGCCAAGGCGATCAACATCGGTCTCGGCAAAATGGCCGTCGACATGGGCTACGCCCCGGTCGGCACGCCGCTGGAAACAGCCGGGCAGGGGATGTGGTCGGGGAGCTTCTTCGGCATGTGGGTACCGCCGAACATGGATGAGCTTTCGCCTTTCTTCGGTGAAGTGACCTCCTTCATCACCCTGAGCCACGCCATCAAGAGCAATACCGCCTTCAGCGGTGAGGCCTGCTACGCCTGCCATTACACCGCCGACGAGTATGCCGGAGCCAATGCCGGCAGCAAGTACCT
>DIVU01000374.1 GCA_002423365.1 Desulfuromonadaceae bacterium UBA6124
GGATCTGGGGGTTCCCATCGACCTGCTAATCTACACCCCCGAGGAATTCGCAGGGATGCAGGCCGACCCCACGCCTTTCTGGAAGGCATTCCAGCGCCGGAATCTCCGGATTATCTGAAACCTTAGCCCCTCCCCCCTTTTCACAGCCCCTTTTGCGCCACCTTTGAAACCACATAGCGGTGTTTGCCCGAGCCTTCCCGGGGGATGCTGTCGACCTTCTCGACCCGCACCCGCACGCTGTCGCCCATGCGTTTCTGGATGCCCGTGACGATCCGCGCGTCGCCGTCGGTCGGATAGAGATTCGGGATAGTCTTCACCAGCACCTGCACGTCTTCCAGTTCGTGCTGCACGATCTTGAATTCGTCGACTCCCGCCACGTCGCGGACGATATAAATCACCGACAGGGCGTGCTGCCAGCGACCGTCGGGCGTGACCACGAAATCGGTGGTGCGGCCGCGAAGGCCCTGCAAGGTCGCAAAACTCCGACCGCAAGCGCAGGCCCCCTCGCCGGGCTGGGCCACGTCGCCGGTTTTATAACGGATCAGTGGCATCCCCCAGGCGTCGAGATGGGTCAGGACGATTTCACCGTCCTCCCCCGGGGCGACGGCTTGGTCGTCACGGATAAATTCGACGACATAGTTGGGATCGATGATGTGATGTCGGCCCATGCGGCACTCGTGGGAGACGAAGCCGCCTTCGCGGCTGCCGTAGCCGTCGGCCACCGGGATGCCGCCGAACTGGCGGCTGATCGCCTGGCGCTGATGGTCGTAGAGCAGTTCGGCGGTGGCGAAGACCACCTGCACGCCGAGACGGGTCAGGTTCTCGCCGCGTTTTTCCGCCATCCGGCCGAAGAGTTCGATGGTGCTCGGATAGCCGAAGAGGCTTTTCGGCTTGAACTCGGCAAAAGCGGCGACGATCTCGGGAAAGTTCGCCTCGGACAGCTCGAAGGCGCTGAGCAGCCGTTCGTTGGTCAGCACATCGCGCAGCTCCTTCATCCGGTCCTGGCGGGTCGCCTCCACCGGCGAGCCCCACAGGTAAAGCTCCTTGTCGCCGACCTCCGCCCCCCACCAGTTGTGGGTCAGCATTCGCGCCGCCTTGTCGTAAGCCTGGCGACGCTTGTCGAAATAGAAAATCAGCGGTTCCCCCGACGAGCCGCCGGTGTTGTAGCGATGCAGGCCGCCGGGGCACTCCTTCCAGGTCATGCGGTCGAGATTCTGTTTGATCTCGGCCTTGGTCAGAAAAGGCAGCGCCTTGAGGTCGTCAAGCGTCTGCATCTTCGCCGGATCGAAGCCCGCCCGGGCGAAACGCTCGGCGTAAAAGGGGATGTTGCCTTGCGCGTGCAGCAGCAGTTCGCGCAGCTTGCGGAACCGCAACTCCTCCAGCTCGGCGGGCGACGCCCACTGCAAGCGCTCCAGTTCGGCGAGATACTCGAAAGTCCGGCGTTTCATGAGCTTTTCATGCAGGGGATAAACGATCTTGCGCACCAGATACGGATTCATGAGCACCTCCAAGAAATAATCAAAAAAACTTTCTGGTCCACGGAAAACACGGAAGGCACGGGAAAAACCGAAAGGTCAAAGGCTTGGGTTTGGACAGGATAAAGGCGGATAACTGCGGATAAGGGCAGGATAATCCTTTGGGGCTTGGGTTTTAAACATCAGATTTTATCCGCCTTTATCCCGTCAAATAAAGATTTTCAAGATTTTGTCCGTGTTTTCCGTGCCTTCCGTGGACAGATCATCGCTATTACCCGCCGAACCTTGCCCGCCAGCGGGAAAACATCAGCAGCCCCCACAAAGGCGTGCCGTTGTGCTCTCGGCCGGACTGGTGGGCGTCCCAGAGCCCGCGGACATAGGCGGGGTTGAAGAGTCCGTCCAGCCCGCCGCCGAAGAGGCTATCGTGGGCCAGTTCCCTGAGTTCGCCGCGCAGCCAATTGTCCAGGGGCACACTGAAGCCCTGCTTCTTGCGATAAAGAATCTCCGCCGGCAAGCGCTCCTCGTTCATCTTCTTGAAGACGTATTTGGATTCCTCCCCCCGCAGCTTCTGCGAGGAAGGCAGCCGAGCGGCGTATTCCAGCACCTTATGGTCGAGGATCGGCGCCCGCACCTCCAGGGAATGGGCCATGCTCATGCGGTCGACTTTGACCAGGATATCCTCGGGAAGATAGCTATGGATATCTACATACTGCGCCCGACTCACCGGATCGGAATTGCCGTTGCGGGCGAAATGGGCGCCGAGGACCTCGTGCGCCCGGCTTGTCCCCACCTGCGCCGCGAACTCGGGGGTGTAGAGCAGGGACTTCGCCTCCGGCTTGCAGTAAAAGGACATGTCCCGAAAATAGGCCTGCTCCAGCGGCAACGACAGGTTGGTGAGAAAGCCCTTCAGGCGCAACGGCCGGGGAAGAAAGTCGGCGCGGGGATAGCTGCGGGCCAGCGGCCCAAGCAGCGCGGTGCGCAACGCCGCCGGAATTTTCCGCCGCAGACCGTCCTCGAAGCGGGTCATGGCGTAACGCCGGGTGTAGCCGGCGAAGGTCTCGTCCCCGCCGTCGCCGGAAAGGGCCACCGTCACCCGTTGTCGGGCCATCTGTGACACGTACCAGGTCGGCACCGCCGAGCTGTCGGCGAAGGGCTCGTCGAAATGCCAGACCAATCGGTCGATGATCTCCAGCGCCTCGGGACGCACCACGAATTCATGATGTTCGGCGCCGTAACGCCTGGCCACCACCTCGGCGTATTCCAACTCGTTGAAGCGCTTCTCGGCGAAACCGATGGCCGCCGTGCGTACCGGCGCCCCCCCCTGCAAAGACATCGAGGCCACCACCGCGCTCGAATCGACCCCGCCGCTGAGAAAGGCCCCCAGCGGCACATCGCTGATCATCCGCAGCCGTACCGCCTCGTCGAAGACCTCGCGCAGCTCGTCCACCGCCCGCGCTTCCGGCACTTCTTCCGGCTCACGGTTCATGTCCAGATCCCAGTAACGACGTAAGCTCAGGCCTCCGGGGGAGACCACCGCCAGGTGGGCCGGCGGCAGCTTGCGGATCTCCTTGAAAATACTCATAGGGGAAGG
>DIVU01000028.1:0-3131 GCA_002423365.1 Desulfuromonadaceae bacterium UBA6124
AGGGGCGCGGCTATGTGCTGCGCCGGATCATGCGCCGGGCCATGCGCCACGCCAAGATGCTCGGCTTCGAGGATCCGGTGCTGTTCAAGACCGCGAATTTCGTCCTCGAAGCCATGGCCGATGCCTATCCCGAGGAGGCCAAGCGCCGGGATTTCGTCGCCAAGGTAGTGAAAAACGAGGAAGAGCGCTTTATCCAGACCCTCGGAAACGGCCTGCGCATCCTTTCGGAAGAGATCGCCAAGCTCAAGGCGGCCGGCCGGACCGTCATCCCCGGCGCGGTCGTCTTCCGCCTCTATGACACCTTCGGCTTCCCCGTCGACCTGACTGCCGATATCGTCGAAAAAGACGGCTACACCATCGACGAGGCGGGCTTCGAGGTCTGTATGGCTGAGCAGCGCAAAAAAGCCCGGGAAAACTGGAAGGGCTCCGGCGAAGAGGCGGTGGCGGCGGTCTACCGCAAGCTCCTCGAAGAGGGCCGGCAATGCGAGTTCACCGGCTACCAGACCACCAGCGGCCTCGGCACGGTAACGGCCATCCTCAAAAACTCTCAACCGGTGGAGCAGGCCGAAAGCGGCGACGAGGTCGAGGTCATCACCAGCCAGACCCCCTTCTACGGCGAATCGGGCGGACAGTCCGGGGACCGTGGACGCATCCTTGCGGATGGCGTCGAACTGGAAGTCGTCGAGACCCGCAAACCGCTGCCGGAGTTGCCGGTACATCTGGTTAAGGTGAGTAAAGGCGTCCTGCGCACCGGGGATGCCGTCGAGCTGCTGGTGGACGAGGAGGCGCGTCGCGCCACCGCCCTCAACCACACGGCGACCCATATCCTGCAAGCGGTGCTGATCGAGGTGCTGGGCGATCATGTCAAACAGGCCGGCTCGCTCGTTACCCCCGACCGTCTGCGTTTCGACTTCACCCACTTCTCGGCCATGACCGCCGACGAACTGCGGCGGGTCGAAATCGAAGTCAACCAACGCATCCGCGACAACCAGGCGGTCGATACCGCCGAAATGGAGAACGAGGAAGCCATCGCCGCCGGCGCCACCGCCCTCTTCGGCGAAAAGTACGGCGACCGGGTCCGGGTGGTGAGAGTCGGCGATTTCAGCATGGAATTGTGCGGCGGCACCCACACCAAAGCCGCTGGCGATATCGGCCTCTTCAAGATCGTCCAGGAAACCGGCATCGCCGCCGGCGTTCGGCGCATCGAAGCGGCCACCGGCGCCCGCGCCCTGGCTCTGGTTCAGGAAGAGGAACAGACCCTGGAACAGCTGGCCGCCTTGCTCAAAAGCGACCGGCCGCTGGTTCAGTCTCGTCTGCAAAAGCTGCTGGAGCGACAGAAGGAACTGGAACGGGAAGTCGAAATGCTGCAAGGCCGCCTCAACGCCGGCCAGGCGGCGGAGCTGCTCGACCGGGTGCGGGAGATCGACGGCATCAAGCTCTTGGCCGCGCAGATTCCCGGCGCCGACGCCAAGGGACTGCGGGAATTGGCCGACCAGCTCCGCGACCGCCTCGGCTCGGGCGTGGTCATTCTCGGCAGCCCGGCCGACGGCAAGGCCAACCTGCTGGTCGCCGTCACCAAGGATCTGACCAGCCGCCTGCATGCCGGCAATTTGATCCGCGTACTGGCCGAACAGGTCGGCGGCAAAGGGGGCGGCCGCCCCGATCTCGCCCAGGCCGGCGGCAACTGCCCGGAACGGCTCGCCCAAGCCCTGGACGGCGCCGGGGAGCTGATCCGCACCTCCCTCCAGGGCCAATAGCCGGCCCAGGAATCATTCATCAAGGAGGAACCTTTGCGAACCAGTCTCAAGAACGAACCGCAGCTGTTGCAGGAGATGGAAGGCCGGACCATTCTCATCGTTGACGATGAGCCGATCATCCGTGATCTCTGCGCCCGGGCGCTCAAGGGCTACCGCATCCTCCAGGCCGAGGACGGCGAACAGGCTCTGCAGCTGCTCGAAGGCGAAATCGCCGACGTCATCCTTGCCGATGTCATGATGCCGCGCCTTAACGGTCTCGACCTGCTCAAGACGATCAAGGACAAAACACCCAATCAGGTCGTGGTGATCATGACCGGCTACGCCGATAAGGACGTCATCCTACGCGCCCTCAAGTCCGACGCCGATGACTTCATCACCAAACCGATCAACCTGCTGCAACTCAAGACCACCATCGACCGGGTGCTGGAGAAGAAGGCACTCAAGGAAGAACTGCTCCACCTCAAGCGACTGGACAAGCTGAAATCGGAGTTCCTCGGCTTGGTTTCCCACAAGCTGAAGACCCCGATCACCGCCATCTCCCTTTTTATCCAGAACCTGTCCCGGGGCTTCGGCGACCCCAACGATCCCACCTATCAGCAGACCCTGGCTTTGATTCTCGACGAGTCGAAGTATCTCGGCTATCTGATCAAGGATCTGCTCGTCTACAGCGAGGTCATCCTGCGCGAAGGGCCGCCGGAACTGCGCCCCTGCAACCTGCGGGACATCGCCCAGAGCGTGTCCGGGGACCTGAACTACAGCGCCCTGAACAAGGGGGTAATCCTGAACACCTCGCTGGAGGGCTATTTCCCCGAGATGATGCTCGACCGCAAGCGCATCAGCTTTGCCCTGCGGGCGATTCTCGAAAACGCCATCAAATTTACCCCCAAGGGGGGAACGATCACCCTGACCGGCGACCTTTACGGCAACTCGGCGCGGCTGATCGTCAAGGACAGCGGCCAGGGCATTCCCCAGGACGAACTGCCCAAGGTCTTCGAGAAGTTCTATCAGGTCGACCCGGACCATACCGGGCAAGTGCGGGGTTTCGGCCTGGGACTTTTCTACGCCCGCCAATTCATCGTCGATCATGACGGCCGCCTGGTTCTCGACAGCGCGCCGGAAGGCGGAACCATCGCCACGCTGGAACTTCCATTGCGTTGATTCCTCACTAAAAATCTTCCTCATGCCGTCCTCCCCGTTGACGGGGTGAGGGCGGCATTTTCCTTTTTCATGACGCCGGGGCTGTGCTATATTAGCCGCATTTTTCTTTCTCCGAAAAACCCGGCGGAGGGGGTTCCCCATGTTTCACGGCACGACCATCGTCTGCGTCCGCAAAAACAACGAAATCGCCCTGGCCGGCGACGGCCAGGTGACCCT
>DIVU01000028.1:3207-3674 GCA_002423365.1 Desulfuromonadaceae bacterium UBA6124
CAAGGACTGGCGTACCGACCGCATCCTGCGGCGCCTGGAGGCGTTGTTGATCGTCGCCAATGCCGAGACGACCCTGATCCTCTCCGGCGCCGGCGACATCATCGAACCGGACGACGGCGTCGCCGCCATCGGCTCCGGCGGCCCTTATGCCCTGGCCGCCGCCCGCGCTCTGCTCAATCACTCGGAGCTTTCGGCCCGGGAGATCGCCGAACAGGCCCTGCGCATCGCCGCCGGTATCTGCATCTACACCAACGACAGCATCCTCGTGGAGGCCTTGCCGTGACCAACTTTACCCCACGGGAAATCGTTTCCGAACTCGACCGTTACATCGTCGGCCAGAAGGGCGCCAAGCGCGCCGTCGCCGTCGCCCTGCGCAACCGCTGGCGGCGCCAGCAGGTGCCGGCGGAGTTGCGCGAGGAGATCGCGCCGAAAAACATCATCATGATCGGCCCCACCGGGGTCGGCAA
>DIVU01000373.1 GCA_002423365.1 Desulfuromonadaceae bacterium UBA6124
CCTGCCAGAGGTGCCCGCGCCACTGTTCGCGGAAATTGATTCTGCGCGTGTAGCGGCGATGGGCTTCGCCGATGGCGCGGGCCAAGCCTTCCTCGGTCTGTGGCACGGCGATCAGGTGAATGTGATTGGGCATCAGGCACCAGGCCCAGATTTCCACCCGGCACTTGCGGCACCATTCGGCCATCAATTCAAGATAGGCGAGGTAATCGTCATCGCAAAAAAAGGTCTGCTGACGGCGGTTGCCCCGTTGAGTGATATGGTGTGGGTAGCCCGGAGCTACGACGCGCGCGATTCTGGCCATGTAGAAAACATAGCAAGGGGGATGGAAATGTCAAAGATGAATATACTGTCCCCGGAACTACCCCAAGATGAATATACTGTCCCCGGAACTACCTCTAGCGGGCGGCGACCAACAGATGGGTTTCATCCATGGGGAAAGAGGCGAACCGCTCTTGCCAGAGGTGCCCGCGCCATTTCTCGCGAAAATTGATCCTGCGGTTGTAGCGGCGATGGGCCTCGCCGATGGCGCGGGCCAGGCCTTCCTCGGTCTGTGGCACGGCGATCAGGTGCACGTGATTGGGCATCAGGCACCACGCCCAGATTTCCACCCGGCACTTGCGGCACCATTCGGCCATCAGTTCAAGATAGGCGAGGTAATCGTCATCGCGGAAAAAAGTCTGCTGACGGCGGTTGCCACGTTGAGTGATGTGATGAGGGTAGCCCGGAGCTACGACGCGCGCGATTCTGGCCATGTCAAAACCATAGCAGGGGGGATGGAAATGTCAGAGATGAATATACTGTCCCCGAAACTCGCAATATACTGTCCCCGAAACTCGCCCAAAGATGAATATACTGTCCCCGGAACTCGCCTGTCCCCGGAACTCGCCCAAGATGAAAGAGTTCCGTGCTCGCCCCTTGCGCTGCCGCTCTTTCCAGGGCCTTCGCCACGAGGGTAGCGGTGTTCCATTGTTTCCGCGGACTGCCGTTGATGCCGATAACCTTCATCCGTTTTCTC
Organism: Desulfuromonadaceae bacterium UBA6124; assembly: GCA_002423365.1. Taxonomy (GTDB): domain Bacteria; phylum Desulfobacterota; class Desulfuromonadia; order Desulfuromonadales; family Trichloromonadaceae; genus Trichloromonas. The sequence goes on from DIVU01000373.1 coordinate 1,016, forward strand.
CTTTTAATGCGGTCGATAGCCGCTCAGTTCATTAAAAAGTAAAGCCCAACGCTCACCGTTTTCAAGCCATTGTCCCGAGAGTTTTGCGGAAGCGGGCCAAAGAGAGAAAAAACAAAACGGTACCGATCAGCGCCAGGGCCACGAATTGCGGCCAGACGACGGACAGCCCGGCGCCTCGGTAGAGGATCGCCTGGGCGAGCATGACGAAATGGGTGTTGGGTGCGCTCATCATCAGGTACTGGACGAAGTCGGGCATGCTCTCCCGGGGGGTGGTGCCGCCGGAGAGAATCTGCAAGGGGAGCAGAAAGAGCATCATCAACAGCCCGAATTGGGGCATGGAGCGGGCGAGGGTGCCGAGAAAAATGCCGAGGGAGGTGGTGGCGAAAAGATGCAGCCCGGTGCCGAGCAGAAAAAGCAGAATCGAACCCTCGATGGGAACCTGCAAGAGTCCTTCCACGACCAGAATCAACGAAGCGGCGGTGGCGAGCAGAACGACCAGGGCCATGGACCAGATCTTCGCGGCCATGATTTCAAAGGGGGTGACCGGCATCACCAGCAGATGTTCGACGGTTCCGTGTTCCCGCTCCCGCAGCAGCGCGGCGCCGGTGAGGATGATGGAGAGCATGGTGACGTTGTCGATGACCTTCATCACCGCGCCGAACCAGGTTTTGTTCAGCTCGGGGTTGAAGCGGGCGCGCAGGGCCAGTTCGACGGGGGGAAGGGTCGAGGCCTGGTAGCCGCGCAGAAAAGCGTTCACTGCATCGTTGATGATGAACTGGATGTAGCCGTTGCCGGTAAAAGCCTGGCTCATGCGTGTGGCGTCGACGTTGAGTTGCACCGTGGCGGCGCGCCCGGAAAGGAGATCACGCTGGAAATTGGGAGGGATGTTGAGAGCGAAGGTGTCGAGGCCGGCATCCATCCGCGCATCCATCCGCGTCTGGTCGATAAGAATCGGCGGAAGGAAGCGCGGGAGATAAAAGGCATCGGCAATGCGCCGGGAAAGGGGTGAATGGTCTTCGTCGACGATGGCGATAGGCGCCTTGTGCAGTGTTTCGGGCATGGCCGTGGCGCCGGAGTAGACAGCGAAGGTGAAGGCGTAGACGATGAGAAAGAGCATCATCGGGTCACGCAGCAGCCCGCGCAGTTCCTTGACGCCGAGATGGCGGATGTTGGCGAGGCCCATGATCAACGCTCCTGTTTCTTGAGCAGGACGGCACCCAGTCCGATGAGGATAGGGACGGCCAAGAGCAGGGGGATGAAGGACGCCTGCAGATCGGCGAAACCGAGGGCCTTCGAGAAGGTTCCTCGGGCGATGGTGAGAAAGTGGGTGGTCGGATAGATCTTTCCGATCGCGGCCCCGGCCCCCTCCAGGGAGGAAACCGGGTCGAGCATGCCGGAAAACTGGACCGCCGGCAAAATGGTGAGAATCGCCGTGCCGAATATGGCGGCAATCTGGCTGCGCATGAAGGTCGAAATCACCATCCCCAGGGTGGTGGCGGCGCAGACATACAACAGAGCACCGGTACTCAAAGCGGTGAAACTGCCGGTGATCGGTACCTTGAAGACGAAGACGGCCAAAGCCGTCAGCAGCAGGAAGTTGAGCATCGCCAGGGCCAGATAGGGGATTTGTTTGCCGAGCAGAAACTCCAGACGGGTAACGGGGGTGACGTAGAGGTTGACGATGGAACCGAGCTCTTTTTCCCGCACCACGGAAAGGGCAGTGAGCATGGCCGGAATCATCATCAGTAAAAGGGGAATCACCGCCGGGACCATGGAAGGCAAGCTCTTGACGTCCGGGTTGTAGCGAAAACGGGTTTCAATGTTGACCGTACCGTACGTCGAGGCTTCGCCCCGGGACTGACGGCTGACGGACGCCAGCCAGTGGGCGTGCATGCCCTGCGCGTACCCGCGCACCGTTTCGGCCCTTTGCGGCATGGCTCCGTCGATCCAGGCGCCGATGGCGACTACGCTCCCCCGCCGCAGATCGCGGCCGAAGCCCGGGGGGATTTCGATGGCCAGACTGATTTCACCGGCGCGCATCCGTCGGTCCATGTCGGCATAATCACGGATCGGCGCATGTTCGATGAAATAGCGGGAACCGGAAAGATTCAAGACATAATCTCGGCTGAGGGCGGACTGATCGCGATCGAGGACGGCAAAGGTCAGATCCTCAACATCCATGTTGACGCCGTAGCCGATGACGAACATGAGGATCAGGGTGCCGAGCAGGGCCAGGGTGAGTCGGATCGGGTCGCGGCGCAGCTCCAGGGATTCGCGGCGGGTATAACTGAGCAGACGGCGGAGGCTGAAGAAGCCGCCGGGATGATGCTGTCTCTCTCGTGACGGCGCAGGCGGCGTCGGTAGAGCCTTTTCGGGCGGCGGCGTGGCGGCGCTTTCCGGGCCGGCGGAGGCCTCTTCCAGATAGCTGATGAAGGCTTCCTCCAAGGTCGCCGCGCCACGTTTTTCCATCAGCGCTCGCGGCGCGTCGCTGACCAGCACCTTGCCGGCATGCATCAGGGAGATCCGGTCGCAGCGCAGCGCTTCATTCATGAAGTGGGTGGAGATGAAAATGGTAACCTTCTCCCGTCGCGCCAGATCGATCATGATCCGCCAGAAGCCGTCCCGAGCCACCGGGTCGACCCCCGAGGTCGGTTCATCGAGAATGAGCATGTCCGGGGCGTGAATCATCGCCACCGCCAGGGAAAGGCGTTGCCGCTGGCCCAGCGGCAGGGCATCGGGGAGACTCTCCATGATCCCGATCAGGCCGAAACGCTCTGCCATCTCCTCCACCCGCGCCGGAATTTTTTCTTCGGGCATGCGAAAGAGCCGGGCGTGTAGCACCAGGTTCTGGCGTACCGTCAGCTCGCTGTATAGGGAAAAGCCCTGGGTCATGTAGCCGACCCGGCGCCGGGTTTCGATATCGTGAGCATTGACCTTGTGGCCGAAGAGCCGGGCTTCTCCTTCGGTGGCGGGGAGAAGTCCGGTGAGGATCTTCATGGTGGTCGTCTTGCCGCACCCGTTCGAGCCGAGAAAACCGAAGATTTCCCCGCGCAAAATGCGAAAATCGACATGATCGACGGCGGTAAAGTCACCGAACCGCATGGTCAATCCCTGTGCCTCGATTGCCGTCTGGCCGTCCTCGTCGGTATTCCAGGGGGGGATGACGATCGGTTCGTAGCTCTCCCCCTGGGCCTCGGGGAGAAGGGCGATAAAAGCTTCTTCGAGGCTCTCGCCGCCGGTAAGCTCGAGGAGTTCGGCCGGGGTGCCGGTAGCGAGGACACGCCCGCCGTTCATGGCAACCAGCCAGTCGAAGCGGGCCGCTTCCTCCATGTAGGCGGTGGCGACCAGGACGCTCATTCCCGGGCGGTTGTGGCGGATGCGTTCGATCAGTTCCCAGAATTGACGACGGGAGAGGGGGTCGACGCCGGTGGTCGGCTCGT
>DIVU01000021.1:0-8142 GCA_002423365.1 Desulfuromonadaceae bacterium UBA6124
TCGGCCCGAAACTTTCCTTCAAGCATCAGCCGACGGCGATCAACGCGGGTGTTCTGATCACCTACCCCGTCTACCGCTGGTACGAAAATCCCAAGGGCACCCCCTCGGACAGCTATCGGTTCGAGATCAAGCTGAGCAAGGTTTTTGATCTGTTCTGAAATAATTGATCCGAACATAAAAGCCAAGCGCCCCATTCGGAGTAAGCCCGGATGGGGCGCTTGGCTTTTGTTGTGGATAGATCGCTTACGCCTTCGGCCCGCCGCCGTTGTTGCCCATCATCATGGCGAACTGAAGCAGTTGCTGCAAATCCATGCCGCTTTCCTTGAGAATACCGAGAAAGACGGGGAAGAGCTGCATGAGAAAGGCGGGATCCTTGACCGCGTCGACGGCGAGGGGGGAGAGGGTTTCGAGCATGAAGGCTTTTTTCTGCTCGGGTTCGAGGGCGAGGACGGCGGTTTTGAGTTCTTCGACGGTCATTTCAACTCCGGTGATTGGTTGTTAGTGATTGGGTCAACCCCCCTCGATCCCCCCTTGTCAGGGGGGAGGTCATAATAGCCCCTCCCCTGATAAGGGGAGGCGGGGGAGGGGTTAAGATGCCAAGGCGATGCGGAAGACGTCGGTGTATTCGGCGGCGAAATGAACTTCGATCCCTTCGCGCAGGTAGTCGGGGAGTTCTTCGAAGTCCTTGCGGTTGCCTTCGGGGAAGATCAGGGTCGTAAGCCCGGCGCGGCGGGCGGCGATCGTCTTTTCCTTGACCCCGCCGATGGGCAGCACCCGGCCGGTGAGGGTCAGCTCGCCGGTCATGCCGAGGCGTTTTCGCACCGGCTTCCCGGTAATCATCGACAGCAGCGCGGTGGTCATGGTGACTCCCGCCGAGGGGCCGTCCTTGGGGGTAGCGCCGGCCGGGACATGGAGATGGACGAAGTGGGTGTCGAAGTAGTCTTCGGCGGTGCCGTACTCCTTGAGATGGGCCATGACATAGGAATAGGCGATCTCCGAGCTTTCGACCATAACCTTGCCGAGCTGGCCGGTCTGCTTAAAGCCCTTGCCCTTGCTCGGCATGGCGGTCGCCTCGATCTGCAGGGTGACACCCCCCATGCTGGTCCAGGCCAGACCGGTGACGACGCCGGGGACGTTCTCGAAAACCTCGTCGGCGACAAAGACCGGTTTGCCGAGGTAGGTTTCGACCTCCTTCTTGCCGATGACAATATTCTCGCTCCGCCCGCCGGCGAACTCCATCGCCGCCTTGCGCATGATCTTCTTGATTCGGTTCTCCAGGCTGCGCACCCCGGCCTCGCGGGCGTAGCCGTCGATGATGGTCACCAGCGCTTCTTTGCGGATGCTCACCTGGCCTTTTTGCAGGCCGTGGTTCTTGAGGGCCTTGGGGATCAGGTAGCGCTTGGCGATTTCCACTTTCTCCTCGAGGATGTACCCCGACAGGCGGATCAGCTCCATGCGGTCGAGGAGCGGCGCCGGGATGGTGTCGAGTTGGTTGGCGGTGGCGACGAAGAGGACGTTGGAGAGGTCGAAGGGGACATCCAGATAGTGGTCGCGGAAGCTGCCGTTCTGCTCGGGGTCGAGCACCTCCAACAGGGCCGATGCCGGATCTCCCTGATAGCTGGCGCCGATCTTGTCGATTTCGTCGAGCATCAGCACCGGGTTGGCGGTGCCGGCGCTCTTCATCGCTTGGATGAATTTGCCCGGCATGGCGCCGATGTAGGTGCGGCGGTGTCCCTTGATCTCCGCTTCGTCGCGCATGCCGCCCAGGGAGAAGCGGTAGAACTGCCGGCCGAGGGCATCGGCGATGCTCTTGCCGACCGAGGTCTTCCCGACGCCGGGGGGGCCGACCAGGCAGAGGATCGAGCCGGAGATGTCGCCTTTGAGCTTGCCGACGGCAATGAATTCGAGGATGCGCTCCTTGACGTCGTCGAGACCGTAGTGGTCGCGGTCGAGCATTTTACGCGCCCGGTCGAGCTTGTAGCTGTCCTTGCTGAACTTGCCCCAGGGGAGGATGGTCAGCCACTCGAGATAGTTGCGCGAGACGTTGTATTCCGGCGACGACGGCTCGATCAGTTGCAGCTTTTCCAGCTCATCGTCTACCGCCTTCTGCGCCTCGGCATTGAGCTTGAGTCCTTCCAGCCGCTGCTGAAACTTCTCGATCTCGGTCGTCTTCCCTTCCTTTTCCAGCCCCAGTTCCTTCTTGATCTCCTTGAGCTGGGCCTTGAGGAAGAACTCCCGCTGTTGGGCCGAGACCTTCTCCTCGATCTGCTTGGTGATCTTGGTCTGCAGGCGCGAAACCTCCAGTTCCTTTTTCAACGCCACCAGCACCCGGTCGATGCGCCGGCGCACGTCGAAGGTTTCGAGAATTCCCTGCAATTCCTGGCCATCGGCACTCGTCAGGTTGGCGGCGAAATCGGCCAGCCGCCCGGGATCATTCATGCTGGAGCGGTTGAGAAAGAGCTTGATCTCTTCCGAGTAGAGGGGATTGATCTGCACCAGCTCCTTGAGGGTGGCGATGATCGCCATGGAATAGGCCTTGAGCTCGGGATTGACCGACAGTTCGGCGCCGTAGTGGTAGCGCGCCCGGGCGAAGAGCCCTTCGGGGGTCTCGGTCAGCTCTTCGATGGAAAAGCGCTCCAGGCAGTTGATGAGAAAATGGATGCTGTCGTCGTCGGTATGGATGACCTTGACGATCTTGCCGACCACGCCGATTTTGTGCAGGTTTTCCGGCGAGTCCTCCCGCTCCAGGTCGCGCACCATGACCAGCCCCAAGGCCTGGGACGGGCTCTCCAGTGCCTTCTTCACCGATTGGACTTGATGCGGGCCAGTGGCCGCCATGGGGATCAGCAGGCTGGGGAAGGCCGGGCGCGGCCGCAGGGGAAGAATCGGTAGGCCGATCGGGAGAATATCGGCGGCCAGCACCAGTTCGGAAGGCTGGGAGGACGGGTCAGGGGGTTCGGGGGTTTCGGGGCTTTCGTCGATGTCGATCGAGGTTTCTTTATCTTTAGCCATGAATGGTCCGCTCCTTTGCAAATCCCGGTGTCCGTCGCAACCTAATCATTCCGGTGGGGTTTGTCAACCGGGCGCTGCCGGACGGGGAAGCGGTTCAGAAGTTGGCGAGGCGTTCGAGAAGTTCCTTGCGTCCCGAGACCTCGAGCTTTTCGTAAATCCGTTTCATGTAGGTCTTGACCGAGGATTCGGAAATGGCCAGTTTCTCAGCCGTTTCCCGGTAGGTCTGACCGGTGAGAGAGTAGGAGAGCACCAGGCATTCCCGTTCGGAAAGGAGAAGGCGGATGTTGCACGGCATTTGCGTGACCGCTGCCGGCTTTAAAGTTTCGGTGAAATTGGGCGGGCTCTCTTTTTCGTCCTCTGTGCTGACCGGTCGAGCCGTCGACCGGGCGGCGAGGAAAAGGATGAGGAGGGAAGAGTAAAGGACCAGATTGCCGGCGGTAGCGATGCCTCTTGGGGCGGCATCCAGATGCCGCCCCAAGAGGCCCCCCGCGAAGAGCCCCAGGCAGAGGAAGGCGTTGCCGAGGGCAAAGGCCCGTAAGGGGATTTCCCGGCGGAGTAGAAAGGCCAGCAGAAAGAAATCGACGAAGCCGGCACCCGTCTGCATGGCATACATGCTGGCGTTCACGGCCGGTCCCCACTGCAGCAAGACAAAGGCCAGCATGGCGAAAAAAAATCCGCAGAGCAAAGGGGTTTCCAGCCGGATGCGGACCACTCGGGCGGCAATCCCGACGGCGGCTATGTAAAAGATCAGTTCCAGGCCAGGAAAGACGGCATGCTGCTGGTAGGCGGGAAAAAGATGTCCGTACATCAAGCCGCCGGACAAATGATAGATGAGAATCAGGGGCAGGTAGCGCCAGACTTCCGCCGGAAGTTCCCGAGGGGGTTGACGAGGGTACGGCTGCGTCAGGAAAAGCAGCAAGGGCAGTACGGCGGCGAGCAAGAACCAGGGATTTCCCGAGGCGGAGAGGGGGAGCAGAAGCAGGGCGAGATTGCCTGCGACCAGGCCGATGACGACTTGCCGGACGGGATTCGGTGTCCCGCCCATGGATTGGCCGGCCGCCAGCAGGAGCGGGGCCGCGCAGATGCCGAGCAGGAACAGGAGCCATGGCGCTCCGGCGGGCCAGAAGCCTGTGGCGAGGGTCAGCAGTAGGACGCCCGGAACCGCCGCAGGGACCAGCCGTCGAAGAGGGATGGCCGCCGGCATGAGGCCGGCCAGCACCAGGGCGAGGATGTGGGCCGGAAGGAACCAGAGGCTGGGATTACGCACCCCCGCCGCGGCGGCAAGTGGGCCGTCCATGGGCAGGGCCAAAAGCCAGAAAACGAATGCGGCGAAAGAAAGGGCGGGAGTCAGGGGCATGGTTTATTTCTAGACGGCTATAGAGAGTGTGATGGGCGGCCTCGAATCTGTGATGAAAATCTTACGTTATATCCAACAAAAAAGGCAAAAAAACCGGAAGTTGACAAATAGTCGACTGGTTTTGAAAGTACTCCCGTCATTAGTATTAACGAAAAGTTATCGCTTTTTCGGGGCGGATTATTCGATAGACATCACGCGAAAGGCCTTGGCCGTCCCGGAGTTTACAATCAACCAGCTGGGAAAGGGTGGAAGAATGAGTTGTTTTCTGAAAGCGAAAGCAAGGCGACAGGGGCTTTTCGGGACGGGAATGCTGGGGCTGCTGTTGCTGCTCGGCGGGGGGGAGGTTAACGCCGGGGAATGGCGGGTGAACAATGATTTTTCCGTGACCGTCAACGACGTCAGCGGCCCGGGGGACGATCAGTCTTCGTTAACCGAGGGCGTGCGTTATCTCGAGGTCTTCAATCTTAACACCCGGGGCAATATGGGGGAGTATCAGTACTCCTTCAATATGGGCGCCAAGATGACGGACGACCCGCGCAACGATTCGGAGAAATTCTCCCTGACCAATCTCAGCGGGCGTTTGAGCAACAATATCCACACCATCACTGCTGGGGATACCTTCGAGTCTTTTTCCCAGTATTCCCTGAATACGGCGGTCAAGGGCATTTCCTATCGCTATGCCGACAGCGCCAATCGGCTGCCCGATGTGACGCTGGTCTACGGCGTCGCTTATTCCCGCTGGGACAACTTCTGGGGTGTCGATGCCATCGAACGGCAGGTCATGGGGATGCGGGTGCGCCAGCAGCTCACCCCCGATCTCTGGATCGCCTTCAATGCCGCGCATGCGTTGGATCATGTGCGGGTCAACGGTTCGTCTCTTTATCAGGGCACCACCTACAGCCTCGATTGGGAATACCTGCCGATTCCCGGCTTGACCATCCGTGGCGAATCGGCTCTGGCCGACACCCGGGAAGAGCCCGACGGCGCCGGCACCCTGGATAACGACGGCTACGCCCACAAGATCGAGGCGATCGGCGACGGTGGCCCGAGCCGGGTCAGCCTCGAATATGAGCGGGTCTCCCCAGAGTTTCTGACCCTGCTCGGGTCGGCCACTCCGGATCGGGAGAAGTTCAAGGCCAAGTGGCGCTACAAGTACAGCAAAACGATCTCTTACAACTTTGGCTACCTTTGGTATCGGGACAATCTCGACGGACAGAAGGCCGAGCGCACCGATCATTACAAGCCCGAAGTGGGCATGACCGTCAAACGCCTTTTCGACCGTTCTTATTCGGTCGCCGATCTCTCTTACAAATATGACCGGGCCTACAACGATGATCGCAGCACGAAAAATCATTTCGTTAATCTGGGCTATCAGGATCGCTTCGGCATCTTCGACAGCACCAGCAACTTCGGCGTCACTTACTACGATACCAGCGGCAATCAGCGCGACGAGGAATTCATCTACAACACCAGTCTGAGCACCCGCCACACCGCCGGTGACCTGGTTTTCAAGNNCTCATGACCAGATCTGGGAATACTCCCTGGGCCTGGGCCTCGATATCCCCTCAGCGAAGATTACCAGCAACCTCAAGGTCGGCCAGAACTGGCTGAACAAGCAGGAAGGGACCGACACCCGCAAGAACTATGCGCGCCTCAATGTTTATTATCGCCCTGATCTGTTGGCCGGTTTGAAGTCCGGCATGCTTTATCTGCGCGCGTTCCTCAACGACTTCGACTACACCATCAGGGAGCGGGATTTCCGGGAGAACAGCGTGACTGCGGGCATTTCGGTCCAGTTCTAGGGGGGGCTCGGTCTTTACTCGCCGCGCGCTTTCTGCTTGAATGGCGGTCACGTGCGGAATTCCATCAAAAACGGTCCGATAAAGGGCTCTGGGAGAAGAGGTTTATGATGAAAAAAATGCTGGCGTTTTTCTTCTTGTTTGTGGGACTGGCGGGGTTTGCCGCCGATTCCGAGGCCAAGTGGTGGATCTTCGGTCAGTCCGAAGACGAGGTCGCGACCCGCTACCTGTATCTGAACGACATTTCCTACGACGAGCTCGGCGATAAGGTCACCCTCTATCGCGAACTCCTCCCCAACGGCCAGGCGACCCTCAAGGGGCGCGGACAGGCCGGGCGCAACAAGGTCGGCGCCGTGCAGATCAGTCTCGACAACGGCGCCACCTGGCAAAAGGCGGATCTCGCCGCCGATGGCAGTTTTATCTACAACTTCACCCCCCGTCTCGGTGAAACCTACCAGCTCAGCGTGAAGATTCTCGATACGGCGGGCAAGAGCAACGACCTCGAAGCCACTCGCAAGGAGCTGACCGTGTCCGACGGGGACATCACGTCGGTGATTCGCGCCGCTCTCGACGCCATGATCGCGGCCTACCAGGACGAAGACGCCCGGGCGTTCATGCGTCATATCGACGAGAATTTCGCCGGGGACGCGACCATTCTCGACCGGGGGGTGCGCAAGGATTTCACGCTGTTCGACAATCTGCGTCTGACCTATCAGCTGAACAATGTCGCCGCCGGCAGCGGCGGCAAAATCTTTGCCTCCTTCACGTTTTCCCGCCAGGTCACATCCGCGCGTGACGCCCAAACCTACGAGGATCGCGGCGTGACCGAATTCATTTTCAAGCTGCATGCCGATCGGGCCTTGGTCACCGCCATGAAACATCCGCTGATTTTCGGCCTGAGCGAAGCCGAGGACGTCGCCACCGGCGTCACCAATTCGGCGGAAAACGCCCAGACCCTGCGGGTCTCGAACAACGAAATTTTCCTTTCCGACCAGCCATATGATGACGACTATGACGATGGCCCCGGTGCGGTCGGTATTCCCCGCCCGACCAACCTCGCCGTGCAGTATTTCTCCTATCCGGAGTTGACCCTGACCTTCGATGTTCCCGGCAGCGTCAACGACTCGACCTACAAGCGCGTCTTGCAGTGGAGCACTTCGCCGGGCGGGCCTTGGGCCGATGATAATGATCCCATCTTTTCCCAGGTATCCTTCACGGAATTTACCGTCCATTGCCGCGGCGAGATCTGGGATGCGGGGCATATTTACTATCGGGTGGCCCTGGAAAAAATTGCCGACGGGGATATGAGCGCCTGGAGCAATGTGGTCAGCGTTCCCTGACGGAATCCGTAGGCCGGTGTGAGCTTAGCCGGTTTACGCAGTAACTGTGACAAAGCGGCAGGGTTGGTCGGCTGGTGGCCGGCCCTGCCGCTTTTGCTTGGGGGCGTGTCCGGGAAGAGAAAAGGACACAGAGGAAAATTCGCGAGGAGGCGAGTATGGCAGGCAGGGCAATCGCTATTGGGGTTCATCGGAAAGCTCGTTTGAAAGTTCTGATTCTTTTGACGACGTTTGTCTGTCTTTTGGTGACGACCGGCAAAGCCCGGGCCGAGGCCCCCGGCCCCTTCGAGCAGGTGGTGACCACGGCTTTCCCCGCCGGCTACGGCGAATTGCTCAATCTTTACAGTGACTCTCTCGGCACGGGCGCGCCGGCCGCGGCAAAAGAGATCTCCGAAAAACTCAATTTCTACAATCAGGCCATCGGCCGTATCTCCGGAGCTCTGGATATCGGCGGCAAGCTCTATCTCGGTGAAACCAAGGAAGCGGCGATTTCCGCAGGCTTGCTCATTCTCGGGGAGGCGGCCGGAAGCGAGGCGGGCAAGGCCTATCTCGGTGCCATGGGCTTGACCACCCTGCCGGTGACGACCCTGATCACGGCCTTTCAGATTTATCGGTTATCGGCCGCCGAACTTGAAAA
>DIVU01000021.1:8166-12185 GCA_002423365.1 Desulfuromonadaceae bacterium UBA6124
GTGACGCCGGAAGCGGTGGAATATCTCTGGCGGAAAGTCCTGATGGAAGATCGCTGGCGCGACCTGTTCAAGACCTATGTCGTCGACGAGCTCGGCGGGGAGTGGCCCGAAACGAGCCTGTGGAGCCGCTGGGCGGCACCGGGGAATGTCAACGAAGAGGCCGAATTGCTCGGCCGCCGTGATGAGTTCAAGAGCTACATCGCCGGCTTGCTCAAAGTTTTGAACAATGCGGCGAAGGTGCGCGAGCAGCAGTACGTCATGCGTAAATACGCCGACGAGTTGCAGCAAAAGGCGAGCGCCATGGGTTCCGTCAGCGTCCTGCAAAAATATATGGAAGCGGTCGGCAAACTCCCCGAGGTGCGGGATTTCGTCAAGAACTGTCCGGCGCGGATTCAGCAGGGGATCAATGGCAACGACCTCTCGCCATTGATCCAGGTGATCAACAATTCCAAGCGGTATGCCGTTGATGTCTTGGCCTGGATTCCCTCCACGGGCAAGCTCGGGACCGAGCGGGAGTCGTTGCTTAAAGAGCTGCGCGGCTACCACGATCAGGCCTGGGCGGCTCGTGAGTCTTTACTGGAAAAACGGAAGGGCGAAGAATTACAAAAAGCCGAAAGTGCCCAGGTCACCGTTTGGCGGGCCAGTCCCTCCGGCTTCTCTTTGACGTTTGACGATCTGCGGGGGGCCATTGACGAAGAATTTCAGAGAACGGCGGGCATTTCTCAAGTTAACAAACGTATTTCCGAACAAAACCAAAAAATTTTGAAACATTATGATGATCAGGCGATTGCGGCACGGAAAGAATATGATGAGGCCCAGCAGATGCGGCCAGTCCCTCCCGAACGCAACCAGCAGGCGCTCAATCAGTTTGGCGTGCAATTGTCGGCCTATCGTTCCATCGATCAACAAGCGTTGACGCTTTTACGTGAGGAGGTTGACGCTTACGTCGAGACGCTCAAGGCCCGGGCGAAGCTGATTGACGAGCAAGTGGGCAGCCTGGTCCGGGAAATCGATGCCACGATTCATTCCTATCAGACCACGAAATGGGGAAGCGGCCGTTCCATGGGGGGGATCGGTGAGCTTGAAGAAACCCTGGCGGGATATTGCGGCACCTTTCCGGCGTCAGGCTATGCCGGAATCGGCCGCTATCAATTCCCCAAGGCCTCTTTCAAGTCGGGTGACGACATTTCCGGCTTTACCGGGCCCTATGGGTCTTATTTGCAGTCCTTGAGTCAGAAGATTGGCGAGGAGGCAATGTATATTTCGTTTTGTGGTGGCAAGGCCCACTTGCCGACGTTGATCGGAAGTATCGATGGTTTGGTCGCGCTTGTAGAGCGTTTTTCGGAGAAAAAGGCGGAAATTGATGTCCTTGAACAAAAAGTTCTCGAGTTAGAAACGCTGTTGGCAGAAACCTCGATGAGTGCAAATCCGCGACTTTTGGAGTCCTGGAAACGAAATCTTGAGGAGAAACAAAAGCCTTTCGTCAAAAAGATCAAGGAGCTGATTCATCAGGGAGAATCTCTCAAGGATTCGGCACGAGCTGCTCAGCAGAGTTACCAGACCGACCTGGGAAACATGGAAAACGATCTGGCCTATATAACCCAATTACGTTCAATCCTTGGCCAGTTGGGTCCGATTTTGAAGGAATTCACCCCGGGCTACCCCGGAATCAGCATCAATGGTCGTAACGGAACCTTCGTGCTGAAGCCCGAAGTCGCCGCCGCCTATGCCGGCGGCCAATGCAGCGCGCTGATCGGTCGTCAGGTTTTCATGACGGAAGGCGACATCCGGCAGGCGCGACAGGGGCTCGACCAGAAGCTAGCCGAAGCCCGCCTGGTCTGGATGGATCAGAACTACACTCTTGGCCTCAAGGAGTTCGTCGATATGTATATCGCCGACCGCACCGGCCTGGCCCGCATGTCGGCACCGCCGCATTATACTTTTATCGACTGGCGGGGTGAATGCCGGATCATCACCAAAGATTATTTCGATACCCTCAAGGCGGAACTGGAGAAGGTCGACAAGGTCGATATTTTCTTCGAACGGAATATGGAAAAGGCGGTGAGGAGCGATCACCTCGGTCTGCTCTCGATTCCCTCGCGCAGTCAACCGGTCAATAACGTCAGTATCGATCTGGCCAATTACCCGGCCGACGGCTTGAATTTCCTGCGGGAAGTCGCGGCCGGCTGCTGGGACGAGCAGACCCGAGCCGCCGTCCTGGGAGTGATCACCGTTTTCGAGGAAAAGGTGATGGCCTATCAGCGCTGGACCGGAGGTGAAGCCTATTTCGAACAGATGAAACAGCAGTTCAGCGAGTCGGTCGGCAATCTGTCGTCCCTCGAATACGATGCCCAGGCCGCCTACAACAAGGACATGCACGATCCCATCGTCGCCAAACTGTACCAGCAGGCGGCGGCCAGGGAGCCGGCTGTAATGGGCTTCTTGAATACGGCGGTCGGCGATCCGAAGTTGTCGCCCGACCGGCAGGGGTTTTTTGCCCGTTTACAAAAAGAATATGAGCAGAAGTTCTTCTTTATCCGGCAATGGGCGACGATCTCCTCCCAGCTGCCGTCCAAGCCCGTCGACGAGCAGTTGGTCAGGGATTTCTATGCCCGGTTCGAAGAGGCGTACGAAGCGAAGAACGATTCCCGGCTGATGAGTCTGCTCAGCGATGACTGGGAGGCAGGGGACGGCACCACTCTCCTCGATGTCGAGAGCTATTTCCGGAACATGTTCAACGTCTTCGATGAAATTCAGGTCGATATCCGGAACCTGCGGGTGGAGTCGATGGGGAGCGATCAGTGCCGGGTCCGGTATGAACTGGAAATTACCGGCCGCGTCTATGCCGATGACCTCGTCCATCAGGAGCAATCCGACGTAGTGGAGGAACTCGCCGGCTTCGACGGCGGTCGGGTGCGAATCGCCCGCACGCCGCAGGGCCGCTTCTGGTACAGCAACTGATTGTTGGATCGTGGAGTCAAGGGATAACTTTCGGCCGGGGAACCGTCTCCCCGGCCGAAAGTCGTTTGCGGGTCAGAAGAGAGGATTCGGTTGGCTGTAAAGGAGGTATTCCCCACCTTCGCGAATGAAGATCAAGGTGGCCTGTCCGGTATGGACAAGACGCTGAGTGGTGCCGATGTCGGTCTGTTCCCGCGTGTAGGTAACGGCGACAAAGACCTTGCCGCGACCGTCGGAGGTGATGTTGTTCACCGTGTAGCGGATGCCGATGTCGTGGGCGCGCCGCGAACTGTCGCGAACCCGGCTGTCGAGGATCATGTCGTCGCCGGTATAGCGTTCGGAAACATAGCGGGAAAAGGCCATGCTGTTTCGGCTCTGATAGGCGTCGATCAGCGCATCGAGGGATTGCAGCACCTGCTGATGCTCGTCCCAGGCAGGCGGTGCCGCGGCTTCTTGCCCTGGCGTCTGTTTCATCACTGGTCCGACGACGCAGCCGGTCAGCAGCAGGACGAGCAGGGCGAGGTAAAGGATCACAGGGTGGCGGTCGGTCATGGGAACTCCTTGGATGAAGTCGGCATCGCCAGTATACATGCACGATGCGGCAAGAGCCAGAGCCGGCCTGCGCGATTCTCTTTTGTTTCCCCGGTCGTCTGTGAAATAATGCCCGCCGCCATCCACTTGAATCTACCGGGAGACCTTCATGACCGAGCAGCCCCGCCGTCTTTATCTCATCGACGGCTCCAGTTATATCTATCGCGCCTACTTCGCCATCCGCCATCTCTCCAATTCCAAAGGCTTTGCCACCAACGCCGTCCTTGGTTTCATCAACATGCTGCTCAAGGTGGTGCGCGAGCACGCGCCCGACCATCTGGCGGTGGTCTTCGACGCCAAGGGGCCGACCTTCCGCAAGGAAATCTATCCCGAGTACAAGGCCAACCGCTCGGCGATGCCCGAGGATCTGGTGCCGCAGATCCCCTACATCAAAGAGGTGGTGCGGGCCTTCAACATGCCGGCCGTCGAGAAAGCGGGCTATGAGGCGGACGACATCATCGCGACCCTGG
>DIVU01000135.1:0-3097 GCA_002423365.1 Desulfuromonadaceae bacterium UBA6124
TTTTGTAGATCGCCTGACGGGGGCGCACCCCGGCCGCCATGACTGG
This sequence comes from Desulfuromonadaceae bacterium UBA6124, assembly GCA_002423365.1. Lineage (GTDB taxonomy): Bacteria > Desulfobacterota > Desulfuromonadia > Desulfuromonadales > Trichloromonadaceae > Trichloromonas. The sequence continues at coordinate 47 of DIVU01000135.1, forward strand.
CAACTCGTATTGGCAGGTGCCGGGGTTGGTGAAAAGGTCGCGGTCGGCTTCGAGATGCACCTGCGCTTCTTCTTCCGGAAAGAGTTCGTCGACCTTGTGACCGACAATTTTTTCCCGGGGAATCCCGTAGAACTCCTCGAAGGCCCGATTGCAACCGAGGAAGACCCCTTCGGTGTTTTTGTAGAAGACCGGTTCGGGCAGCTCGTTCATCAGCGTCGCCAGAAATTTGAGCTGCGAGGCAAGTTTGTCCTCCGCCAGCCGCCTCCGTTCCACCTCTTCGGCCAGCAGACGGTTGCGTTCGAGAAGTTCCTGCTGGGCGTCGTGCAGCTTTTCGCTCATGGCGTTGAAGGAACGGGCCAGTTCGCCGATTTCGTCCTGGCCCTCGTCGACGATGCGCTGGCCGAAGCGGCCGGCGGCCAACTCCCGGACAGCGTGGGTGAGCTGCCTTAAGGGCCGCACCAGGGCCGCCGACAGCGGCAGGCTGAAGAGCAGGCTGAGCCCGGCCAGCAGCAGGGAGGCCAGGGTGATGTCCCGGGTCAGGCGCTGGACGGCGCTGTTCACCGGTTGCGCCGAGATGCCGACATGCACCTGCCCGAGGCCGCCCCGTCCCACCGGTACCGCCACATCGTAGATTTTCCCCTGCTCCGTGTTCAGATGGCTGATGCTGTGGTCTTCGTGCGGGGGGAGCGGATTTACATCGAGGAGCGCCGAGGGAAAGCCGTTACTGAAGGTATGGGCGAAGACCTCCCCGTTGCGCGGGTCGCGGAAGAAGATATAGACGATATCTTCCTCGGTGGACTGGGCCTGGATGGCGTTGAGCTTGATGGTCAGGGGGTCACGGGTGAGAATCGGGGCGATGCTCTGCCGAGCCAGGTGCCGGGCGATGGAAATACCGCGTTTTTCCAGCTCGCTTCGCAGCTCCCGGGAATACTCGAAGGTGACGAAGAGGACCAGCGACAGGCCAAAGAAAAGCGAAAGCCCGGCGAAGGTCAGATAGATTTTTTTGCGCAATCCCTTGAGAAACGGCATCAGGGTTTTTCCTGTCCAATCGTGTTCAGCATCTGGCGGATGGATTCGTAAGCGTCGTCGTCGATGGGGGTGAAACGGTCGATATGCATCCCTTGCAGGATCGTTTGCCCCTGGGGATCCTGATGCATGGTCAAGAGCGCTTGGCGGAACTTTTCCCGAAGTTCCAGGGGGACGTGAGGGGCGGCGACCACCGGCGGAATAGCGAAGGGACCGAAGCGCTCCACCACCCGCACTCGCTCCTGCAATTTCGGGTCGGCGGCGCTGAGATAGTCCCAGATCAGACTGTCGACGGCGGCGCCGTCCACCAGCCCCTCGGCCACGGCGTGGATCGAGCGATCATGGGCATAGGTGTAGCTGAAGGAGGAGAAAAAGGACTCGGGGGTGTATCCCAGCCGCGCCAGTTGGCTATGGGGAACCAGGTAGCCGGTGTTGGATTGGGGATCGGTGAAGGCGAAGCTCTTGCCCTGAAGGTCGGCGAGGCTTTTCGCCGAGCTGCTCGCGGGGACGATGAGGTTGGAATAGTAGGCCGCCTCGCCGTTGACCACCGGCGCGGCCAGCAGTTCGAGCCCGAACGTTTCCCGGCCTTCGACATAGGGGCCGCTGCAGACGAAGGCGACATCGACCTCACCGTTTTTCAGCATGGTATTGAGTTTCCGGTAATTGCCAGGATCGACGACGGTGATCGCCAGGTCGAGCCGCTCGCTCAGATAGTCGACAATCTGCTGATAATAGACGTAGCCCTGTTCAGGGGTGATGATCGAGCCGATGCTGAGGCGCAGCTCCTGTCGGGCGGAATATTGATCGGCTTCGGGCAGGGTGACCCGGTCGGCGAGGTTGACGCTGCGCGGCGTTTCCCCCTCGCAAGCGGTCAGGGTTAGTAGCCAGGGGAGCCAGAAGAAGAAAAAAAAGCATTTCGCCCAGCGGTCCATCGCATCTCTCCCATGGCGGTGGTTTGCAAAGGTTATGTGGGTGGGGCAAAATCTTCGGGTGGGGCGTGTTAATCCAATTTTCTTTAAGTTTACGGCGCCACAGGGAAAAAAGACAAGAGTGGTAGATATTTTATATCATCAATACGGGATAACCCGGCCATGCACAGCCGTTTGTGGCGATGGATCGAAGCGGTTGCCGCAGGGGAAGGTTTCAGGGTTGCCCCAACGCCCGGTCGATGCCGGTGAGTCCTTCCAGGGCGCCGGTGGCGATAGAGATGTGCGGCGAGCGGATATGGGGTTCGCGGGGATTGATGCGAACCACCGTCGCGTTCCCTCGCTCGCCGAGGCGCTCACTGGTGTAACGGATGGTAGGGATGGCGCCGCCGGCGCCCATTTCGATGATCGCCAGCCGCTGTTTGCGGTGCTGTTCGAGGAAGATGTCGAAGCGCATCTGCTGGCCGTGGCTGCGCCCGCCGATCCAGGAGAAGTCGCTGAACATCAGGATGTTGGGGCGGGCGGTGCCGCCACAGTGGGGGCAGTGGGGGATGTGCTCGGCGCGCATGGTCTCGAAATCGATGGGAATTTCTTCCCGGTTGCTCCAGATCGCCGAGGAGCAGGGGGTGAGGCATTGCAGATGGTGGATGGAGCCGTGAACTTCGAGGATCTGCTCCTCGGCGAAACCGGCCTTTTGGAATTGGCCGTCGACGTTGGAGGTGACGACGAAGGTGTCGAGCCCGAAACGCTCGGCCCATTGCCGCAGCAGTTCAAAACCGTCGTGGGGGACGGTGGCCCGGTAGAGATTGGCGCGGTGGCCGTAGAAGCCCCAGCCGAAGGCCGGATCGCGGTGGAAATGGGCGGGATTGGCGGCGTCGACGAAACTCAGGCCGAGCCGTTCGTACATGGGATAGGCGTTCCAGAACCCCTGATCGCCGCGAAAATCGGGCAGTCCCGAATCGACCCCCATCCCCGCCCCGGCGGTAATGACCAGCGCCTCGGCATTTCGCACCGCCTCGGCCGCACGCGCAAAGAGTTCCGAATTCATCCCGCCCTCCTCTCTGTCTGGGGGTTACCTTCAGTCTTCAGTCTTCAGTCT
>DIVU01000135.1:3203-9144 GCA_002423365.1 Desulfuromonadaceae bacterium UBA6124
GGGGGAGACGGTCTTGCAGCCGATCTGGCGGGCCAGTTCCTTGGTCGAGACCTGGCAATCGCCGTGCATCAGCACGATGAGCGGGCGGGCCGTCTCATCCTCCATCACCAGGGTCTTGATAACGGCGTGTTCATCGACGCCCAGCTCCCGGGAGGAGACGGCGGTGCCGCCCTTGTCCTCGTAGGCATAGAGATGTTCGGTGAAGGCCGCCTTTTTCTCGCGCAGCAGGCGGATCGCCGGAGTGACGGGAAATTTCTCCTTGGCCATGATCGTTCCTAATTTGCAGCGCCGGCGATGGAAAGCGCCAACATGATCAGACTATAGACGATGGCCGCCAGGCAGGCGAGGGCGAGCAGGTTGAAGAATTTCGCCGCCGGGCTTTTGGGCAGGTAGCGCAGGGGCATGACCAGACCGAGGGCCGCGCCGCCAAGGGCACCGCCGAGATGCCCGGCGTTGTCGGCGCCGACCAGCAGGCCGAAGATGAAGGCGTAGACCGCCCAGCGGAACATGAAGTCGCGGATATAACGACCCGGTTGACCAAGGCGGTGATAGTAGGCGACGGCGAAGCCGATCAGGCCGAAGAGCGACCCGGAAGCGCCCACCACCGGCGTCATCGGATGCCAGAAATAGCCGAGCAGGGTGGCGGTCAGCGCGGTCAGGGTGTAGAGAACGAGAAAACGGGATTTGCCCAGTTCCGACTCGATGAGCGGACCGACCTGATAGAGGACCATCATGTTGAAACCGAGGTGCAGGATGCCGCCGTGGGTGAAGGCGTAGGTCAGGCAGCGCCACCACTCCCCCTGCTGCCAGACCAGCGGCCAGAACTGGCCGCCCCAGTGAATCAGCAACTGGGTCGGCGGCGCCAGCAGAACCCGGCCGCCGAGGCCGAGAGCGGTGCCCTGCACGACCATCAGCGAGAAGAGGATGAGGTTGACGACGAGAATCACCTTGCTCAGCGAGATCGCGGCGCCGCCGCTGGTCGGCTGACCCTTGAGCAGGTTCTTGAAATCGCGCTCCCAGCGCATGATCCGCCACTGCCAGCGGGTGCCGTTCATCCCCAAACCGTCGAAAAAGCGTTTCCAGTCCAAAAGAGAAAATCCTTCCGTGAAAAGAATTGAATTGCTTAGGGAAATATTGCAGAAACGCCCCAAAGGTTCAAGCTTTTCCAGGAAGGGAAGGCTTGAATTCGGCGATGAATTGTGCAAACTTGCACTTTGTATTTACGGATATTCATTGGATTTCGACTTCGTTGTCGGGGGTGTTCGCATGCATGTTACCGTCAGGCTTCACGGCTCCTTCCGAGTGGGGCGCTTTCGCGAGGAAGTTCGCGCCTACCCCGAAGGCACCACCGTCGCTCAGGTGGTGCTCGATCTCGATATTCCTCTGACCCAGCCGGATATCGTCATCATCAACGATGAGCGCGCCACCCTGGATCGGGTGCTGCACGACGGCGACCTGCTCGCTCTCTTTCCCCTGGTGGCCGGCGGCTAGCCGGCGCGAGCGATTTTCTTCCCTTTCCCCCTTTGCGAGGTGTGACCATGCGCATTGAAACGAACAATCCGGTCTCGAGTCCGTCGCGGATTTTCTACCATCGCTGCACCGTCGATCTGGCCGACGGAAAAATGGTTTTCGAGGATGTCCCCTGTGCCAACCTGGAAGATGTCCTGGGCGGTTTCGGGCGCTCCTTTCAACTGCTGGCCAAACGGGACATCCGCGAGGCCTATTGCCCGGAAAATCCCCTGATCGTCAACACCGGCCTGTTGACCGGGACGACGATCATGACCGGGATGCGTACCTACTTTTCCGGCTACAGCCCCCTCAAACATTCCGATAAGGGGTTGCCGGCCGCCATGTGGTCGGCTTCCAGCGGCAAGTTCGGTTATAAGCTGAAATGGACCGGGCTGGATGAAATCATCTTTGAACATAGTTCCCCGACCCCGGTCTACGCGCTGATTTCGGAGGGCGAGAATGGGCCAACGCTGGAGCTGAAACCGGCCGGGCACCTGCTCGGCCTGACCACCCACGAAAAGATCATGGCCCTGCAACGGCAGTACCCCGATGCCCATTTCGCCGCCATCGGCCCGGCCGGGGAGAACTATCGCGCCAACTACATGGGGGCGGTGGCGCTGAGTACCGAGAATCAGCTCAAGACGGGCGACGACAAGTGCCGCTTCGCCGGGCGGGGGGGGATGGGCAGCCTGATGGGCTACAAGAACCTTGTCGCCCTGGTGGCGCAAAGCCGCGACAAGCTCGACAAACCGACGGCGGAGATCGCCGCCATCAACAAAGAGATCGTCCACGGCGGCGGCTCGGCCCGCTTCCAGCCCATCGCTCAGGGGGGCAACGGCGGCACCTGGGCCTCTTATGAGGTGTTGCAGGCCTTTTACGCCGTGCCCGAGAACAATTTCCAGCCCAAAGGGAACGACGGAGTCGAACAGGTCTTTCGCGAAAACGTGGTCAAGGATCTGGAGGTCGCCTCAGCCGGCTGTTTCCGCTGCGGCATCCGCTGCCACAACAACATCTACCGCCGCGAGCCGAACGGCGGCAAGGGGGAATTCCTTGCCAAATTCGACTTCGAGCCCCTCAACCTGCTCGGCACCAACCTCGGCCTGCACCACGGCGAGCCGGCGGGGGAACTGATCCAGATGGCGGACAACCTCGGCATGGACGCCATCTCCCTCGGCACGACCATCGCNNGGCGAGCTGGATAAAATCAAGGAGCTGATCCGTCTGGCCGGCGCAGGCCGAGCGCCGGAAATCGGCGGCGGCTCCAAGCGCCTTTCCCGGCAACTGGGCGAGACCGGCTACGCCATCCAGGTCAAAGGAATGGAGCTCCCCGCCTATCTGCCGGAAACCAATCCCGGTTACGCCTGGGCGATCGCCGGTGGGCACATGTCCATGGGTACCTACCTGCTGCTGGTGCGTCAGGGCAAGACCGATCTCGACTATTGGGTCGACGCCATCACCCAAACCGGGCTGCTGATCGTCGGTTACGACATGATCGGCCTGTGCAAGTTCGTCGGGGTGCCCATCGACCATCCCCTCATCGTCCGCGCCGTCAAGGAGGCGACCGGCCTCGAAGTGACCTCCGAGGAGCTCAACGCTGCTGTGCGCCGGGCGTTCCTGCTGGGGTTGGCCCTGGAGCGGCGGCAGGGGTATGAAAAGTCGGAATACGTGCTGCCGTCCATGGTTTTCGATCAGCCCAACCCCAACGTCAAACTGCCCAAGTTCATCACCCGGGAGTTTTTCGCGGCCCTGCAAGAGCGGGTGTGGTCAGTCTTTGATGCTGAACTGCCCAAGCTCTCCTGATCTTTGACGAAAGGGCAAATGACCATGAGGATCACCGGACGTCAGCTGATCGACGGCGAGGAGCAGGTCTCCCGCGGAGAAACCTTCCAGGCCGTGAATCCCGCCACCGGCGAGACGTTGGAGCCGCTGTTCTGCGAAGGCATGGCCCGGGATGTCGATCATGCGGCGAAAGTTGCCGAGCGCGACTTCGATACCTTCCGGAACGCCCCGGCGGAGCGGCGGGCCGTTTTACTCGAGACCATCGGCGAGGAACTTCTGGCCCTAGGGGATGAACTGCTCGACCGGGCCGGGGCGGAAACCGGCTTACCCCGCCCCCGTCTCGAAGGGGAGCGGCTGCGCACGGTGAATCAGCTGCGACTCTTCGCGCAAGTTGTCAGGGACGGGGACTATCGCGGCATCCGCATCGATCCGGGCGACCCTGCCCGGACGCCGCTGCCCAAGCCCGATCTGCGCCTGCGCTATCTCCCCCTGGGGCCGGTGGCGGTCTTTGGCGCCAGCAACTTCCCCCTGGCCTTTTCCGTCGCCGGCGGCGATACCGCCTCGGCCCTGGCGGCGGGCTGCCCGGTGCTGGCCAAGGGGCATCCGGCTCATCCCGGCACCTCGGAGCTGGCCGCGCGGGCCATCATCGCCGCCTTGCGTCGTTGCGACCTGCCGGCCGGGGTTTTTGCCCTGATCCAGGGGAGTTCCCATCAGGTGGGCGCTTCCCTGGCGGTGCATCCGCTGGTGCGGGCGCTGGCCTTTACCGGTTCGCTCAAAGGGGGGAGGGCGCTTTTCAATCTCGCGGCGGCGCGGAATGAACCGATACCGGTCTTCGCCGAAATGGGCAGCAGCAACCCTCAGTTTCTGCTCCCCGAAGCCTTGCGGGAACGGGGCGGGGAGATCGCCGCCGGTTTCGCCGAGGCGCTGACCCTGGGGGTCGGGCAGTTCTGCACCAACCCGGGGCTGCTCTTCGCTCTCGCCGGGTCGGATCTGGAGGCCTTTGTCGCCCAAGTCTCCGCAATCCTCGGGGAAAAGCCCGGCGGGGTCATGCTGCATCGTGGGATTCGCGAGACGTTTGTTTCCAATGTTAGTCGCCGTTCCCGCATCGCGGGCGTTCGGTCGATCGGGGAAGTAGGGGAAGCCGGCGGTGGCGCGTGTTTGGTCACCCCGGTCCTGCTGCGCACGGATTTCGCCTCTTTTCACAAGGCGCGGGAACTGTCCGAGGAGATTTTCGGCCCGGCGGCGGTGTTGGTCGAGTGTGCCGATCGGGAGGCGTTGGTGACGGCGGCGCGGCGGTTGCGCGGTCAACTGACCGCCACGTTGCACGGCACCGCCGGTGATTTTTCCGCCTTTTCCGAACTGCCGGGAATTCTCGAAGGCAAAGCCGGGCGCCTGATCTGCAATGGCTTCCCTACCGGGGTCGAGGTCAGTCCGGCCATGGTCCACGGCGGCCCTTATCCGGCCACCACCGACAGCCGTTTCACCTCCGTCGGCACGGCGGCCATCCAGCGTTTCCTGCGTCCGGTCTGCTATCAGAATTTCCCCCCCGGGTTTCTTCCCGATGGCTTGGGGAACTCGACTGAAAGTCATCCCGGCTAGAGGATTCGGATCATATCTATCTGAAATTATTTATTTTGCGATGTCAGCAACGATTGATTTTTTTTTAAATAGAGCTATTGTTTGCACCGGGCCATTAATTCATTTCCATCATCAATTGGAGGACGTATGTCACTGGTTAAGGAATTCAAGGAGTTTGCAGTCAAGGGCAATGCCGTGGACATGGCGGTCGGTATTATTGTCGGCGCGGCGTTCGGCAAGATCGTCACTTCGATCGTTAACGACATCATCATGCCGCCTATCGGCAAACTGCTCGGCGGGGTCAATTTCACTGGTCTCTTTATCAATCTGGGGAGCGAAACTTTCGCGACTCTGGCCGACGCCAAGGCGGCCGGCGCCGCGACCCTCAACTACGGGGCTTTCCTGCAGACCGTGGTCGACTTTGTTATTGTAGCTTTCGCCATCTTCATGCTGGTTAAGGGGATCAACTCCCTGCGCAAGAAGGAAGAAGCTCCGGCCGAGCCGCCGGCACCGCCGGAGGATGTGGTTCTGCTCCGGGAAATCCGCGACGCCCTGCAAAAACGGGGATAATTTCCCACCAATTTTTCCTCAAATTTTGCCTGCCATAAACATCACGCAACCGTGGTTGCAATAAGCAGCCGCGGTTGCGTACCCCTCCCAAGCATTTCCCGCCCGTTTTTTTCGCATTTCTTCTCCCTTGCGCTGCAGCCCTGGTTGCGTACTTGGTTTGTGTATTTTTTCTAAGAATCTAAGAAAACCAAACAAAATCAGTATTTTAAATATTTTTATCCGATTGGGCACTGTCTTTGCTGTATGTGGAGTCAACTTGAACGATGGCACTACCTGTGAGATCGCCGGCGCCGAGATCCTATTCTCTCTGCCGCCGGAACAGTCGCCGGATACGTTGATTGATCGATGAAGAAAGGAGGTTGGCCGAAAAGAGAGGTGCGAGGTTGGAAAAGTTTTAGTACTGGTTCGAAAAAACGGCAAATGACAAGAAGCGGAAAGAGAACAAGACACTAACCCAAGGGAAGAAGAAGGAGGAGAAAATGAGGAGAAGTTTCGCGAAAAAGCT
>DIVU01000210.1 GCA_002423365.1 Desulfuromonadaceae bacterium UBA6124
GGATCTTTTCCCCCGGCCGCACCCGCACCAGATCGCCCGGTTGCAAACGACTGGCCGGGACTTCCCGCTCTTTGCCGTCCACCACCAGCAAGGCCCGATCGGCGCGCAGATGCAGGAGCTTTTTCAGCGCCTGCCCGGCCCGCCCCCGGGCCCGGGCTTCCAGGTACTTGCCGAAACGGACAAAGGTGATGAGCATAGCGCTGGTCTCGAAGAAATCCGGACCTTCGACCCCGAAGAGGTGGAGTACCGCCAGCACCGAATAGCCGTAGGCGGCACTGATGCCCAGCGCCACCAGCACATCCATATTGGCGTTTTTGTTGCGCAGGGACTTATACGCCCCGCGATAAAAGGTCAGCCCGGCGGTGAACTGCACCACCGTCGCGAGCAAACCGTTGACCAGGTGGGAAGCGGCGCCGAAGGGCATCCACCACATGATCGGCATGATCGGCGCGGTCAAAAGGGCGGAAAAGATCAGCCAGGCGAGCTGGACGCGGGCGTTGTCCTCTTCCCCCTCCGCATCGGGAAGCCAGGCGCGATAGCCAAGATCCTCCACCGCCCGACGTAGCGCGGCCCCGTCGAGGCGCGCCCCGTCAAAGGTGACGGTGAGCTTTTCCGTAGCAAAATTCACCTGCGAAGAGAAGACTCCCGGAAGTTTGGCGATGCCTTTTTCAATGGTCGCCGCGCAGTTGGCGCAGGTCATCCCGCCGAGGTGCAGAGTCAGGCGCTCGGTCTTGCCTGGGGTGGAAGAGACGCCCGTATCCTCCTCCTGTTCATTTTCACCAGTGCCCGCCCCGACGGCGTCGTCCTCCGGCACGGCAAAGCCCGCCGCGACGACGGCCGCGACCAACGCCTCGCGGGAAACCTGCGCGGGATCGAAAACGATCCGGGCGCACCCTTCTTCCAGCGAAACTTCCGCCTCGTCCACCCCCGGCAACGCGGTCAGTGCGCCGGTCAGTTTGGCCACGCACTTGCCGCACTTCATGCCGGTTACGGGGAGACGGAGGCGGTTCATACACTTCCTCCGGAACCGCGGGATCCGACCAGTTTACGAAAGGTGCGGCTCTCCCGTACCCGCTCGAAATCAGAATCGTTCAGGGCGTCGTCGAGAAAGTGCTCCTCGCGGGCCGCCGCCTTGCCCAGTTCCCGGGCCGCCTCGCGCACCTGGCCGCGCAGGGCATGGATGCAGGCGCGGTTGTAGTGGGCCAGGGGATAGTCGTCGGTGCGGGCGAGGATCTGGTCGAAACAGACCATGGCCTCGTCGAGACGGCCGAGGTCGATGAGAATATTCCCCTTGTTGTTGAGGGAATAGATGGACGCAGGATCGAGGCGCAGGCTCTCGTCGAGGGCGGCCAGCGCCTCCCGCAGATGCCCCTTGCGTTCCTGGATCACCCCCCGGTAGAAAGCAGGCTCGGGACTCAAGGGATTGACCCGCTGGGCGTCGTCGAGAACCAGCAGCGCCTCTTCGAGGTAGTCCATTTCGATGAGCAAACTGGCCTTTTCGATGAGCGCTTCGTAAAAAGTCGGGTCCAGCGCCAGGGCCGCATCGAGGTCGCTCGACGCAGCCGTCAGATTGCCGAGACGAATCAGGGAGATGGCACGATTATAGAAATAATTGGCGATGGAATGGTCCTTGACGATTGCGGCGCTGAACTTTTCTATCGCCTCTTCCTCGCGCCCGAGCCCCGACAGGGCATAGCCGAGACCATTGAGGGCCGCGGGATCGCCGGCGTCGAAGGCCAGGGCATGAGTGAAGCTTTCCACTGCTTCGACAAAGCGGCCGAGACGGTTGAAGGCATAGCCGCGATTGAAATAGACATCGGGTGCATCCGGTGCTCGCCGCAGGGCCTGATCGTACATGGCCAGGGCTTCCTCGGTGCGGCCGAGTTCGTCGAGGGTGTTGCCCATATTGATGTAGGCTTCGGGAAAATCGGGCTGCAATTCGAGACAGCGCTGGAAATGGCGCAGCGCCTCGTGATAGTCCCCCAACCGCTCCAGCAGCACCCCGTAGTTGTGATGCAGCGCCCCGTTCTGGGGATCGAAGCGCAGGGCTTTTTGGTACAGGGCCATAGCCTTCAGGGTATCCCCCAGGTTGGACGCGGCCACGGCGCAGATATTCAGAGCTTCCACATCGAGGGGGCTGGTNNCCGGCGAGATCATCCTCGATAAAATCCTCGAACTCGTCTTCCATATTCTCTCCAGATAAGCAAATATCCCCTGAAGCTTCCAGGGGATATCACTATAACAGAAAGCACCCGGCCTGGCACTCTCTTCCTGCGCCCGAATCCTGGTGGCAGACTACTTCGGATGCACCCCCGCACGGATCATCCGCAGCACCTGGCGGCGGAATTCGTCGGGCATCTCCTCCAGCTTTTCGGTGACCCGGTCTCCTTCGGCGAAACAGACCACCACCTTGTTCCCTTCCCGCTTTTCGTACAGGGGTTCGAGCATCTGTCCCCGCTGCCAGCGAAAGGTATAGATTCCCGGCTTGATCCGGGTTTTGAGGAAATGCACGGCCTTGGTCGCGGCGAGCAGCTCTTCCCGTCGCCGCTGCTCGATCCTTTCAAGATAAGGGATCAGCAACTGGGTCAGCAGAGCAAAAGCGACCGCCGTCAGCAGCAGGATAACCGGAAGAGAAATCATGGCAGTTCCCTTGTCTTGGATGGACTCAACGGGTGGATCATCGAGGAATCCCAATGCAAGTGGCGCACCAGTTCTCTTTTCCGAAAGGTTTCAAAGGAGTCTCATCAAATGGCCACGGTGAAACGGCGATGGTCCATGCGGAGTGCCGAGGGGCCAAAACAAAATCGCAACCACCTGATTTAAAAGAATAAAAAAACACGAAAATATTCATCTTGATTTTTTCACCAAAGGGCGTAATCTGCCGCGCCGTGCCAATTATGGTACATTATTCTCACAAATGGAGGCAAAAGTTAATTCTATGAAAAAGACCGCTCTGACCCTCTGCCTGATGCTGGCCCTGTCCCTGACCGCTTGCAAAAAGCAGGAAGAAGCCGCTGCTCCCGCCGCCCCCGCCGTCGAGCAGACCGCTCCCGCTGCTCCCGCCACCGAGCAGGCCGCTCCCGCTGCTCCTGCCACCGAGCAGGCCGCTCCCGCCGCCCCGGCCGAGCACAAATAATGCCCCAAACTTGGGCGGGCCGATGGCAACATCGGCCCGCCCAGGAAAAATCCCACCCTTTGTTCTTCCCGCCTAATCCTTCCTTCGTTTCCAGAGTCCCGCCAGCACAGCCGTCAGCAGCACCGCCAGCACGATACGGATGCCGAGGATCAACCAGGCATCGCCCCCGATGACAACAAAAATCAGGGTATCCTCGACCACCGCGTGACAGGTGGCGAGAAAGAGTCCCATGAGAAAAAGTTCGCGGCGCGGCAGACGTTTCTGCTGGGCGACGCGGATAATAATCCCAGCACCATAGGCGATACCGAGAAAGATGCCGGTAAAAAGCGGCACCGCCGCCTCCCGGCCCAGGCCCATGCCGCGCATCAGCGGCTCGACGGCATCACCGATGCGACGGAAGACCGGCAGATAGCGAAAGACCTCGAACAGGGTCACCAGCGGCACGATAATCAGCAGCAGCTTCAGCGCCAGTTGCGCGGCGCCGAGCAGGGCGGGATAGAGCACTTCCATCAGCCCACCCCCAGCGCCCGCAGCCCGAGCAGCAGCCAACCGGCCAGGGCGGCGATGAGCAGTCGGCAGAGGGTTAGCACGCCCCCCCGGGTGCCGGTGCCGCGCAGCACGGCGCCTTCGACCAGCAGATTATGGGCGATACCCATCATCAGGCCACACTGGGTCACCTGCCAGGGGGTGAGATCGAGGGGGGCCATGACCGCAATGGCGGCGTAGAGATTGAGCAGAAAAGCGGCGACAAAGGCAAAGGCGGCCTCACCGGGGAGGCCGAAGAGCCCCATCATTGGAGCAAAAAAGGCGCCGAGCCAGGCGATGACCGGAGTCTGTTTGAGCAGATCGACCAGTACGTAGAGCGGCAGCACGTACTTGCAGAGCTTGAGAGCCGTCTGCACGCCGCCGCTCAAGCCGGTGCGGAGGCGCGTGGGGAGGTCGGGAACGGCTTCGTTCATGGCGCGTACTGATAGCGGAAGCTGGGCAGAAGCGCTTCGCCGGAGAGCCCGTCGAGCAGCGCCGCCGCCTGGGCCAGGGGGGCGCCGGCCGCGTAGATGTTTTCGGCGTAGGCGCCGGGACGCCGATAGATCACCACCCGCGCCTCTTCGACCCCGGCCAGGGAGCGCAGGTGCGCCAAGGCGTCTTCCAGGTAACCGACCTCGTCGACGATGCGCAGGCCCTTAGCCCCGGTTGCGTCGAAAACCCCGCCACGCCCGAGCTGCTTGAGGGTACAGGGGCTGAGATCGCGGTTCTCTTCGATCAGACGGAGAAAGCGCTGATGGAACCGGTCGGTGATCCCCTGCATCAGGGCGATTTCCTCCGGTTCGCTGGGGCGCAGCGGCGACCAGAAATCCTTGAGCGGGCCGCTCTTCACCGTCTCTTCCTCGACTCCCCACTTGTCGAGCAGTCCGGCGATATTGAACTTGAAGGTGATGACGCCGACGCCGCCGACCAGGGCGGTGGGATGCGCGACGATGGCGTCGGCGGCCAGGGCCGCGTAGTAACCGCCGGAGAGGGCCTTGTCCATGACGCAGGCGACGACCGGCACCCCCTTCTTTTCGCCGAAGCGTTTCAGTTCATGGTAGAGGATATCGCTCGCCGTCACCGAACCGCCGCCGCTGTCGATGCGGACCAAGAGCCCGACCACGGCGGGATCTTTCAGCGCCAGACGTAACTCCTCCTTCAGCCGGGGGATCAGCGGCGGCTCCTTGGAGAAACGCTCCAGCCCCACCGGCGCCAGGGAGATCAGACCGCTGATATCAACCATCGCCAGCTTGGCCCGGCCGGACCCCTCCACCACCTGTTCCCGTACCCCCTGCACCGGGGCCGAAAGGGGCACCTTCACGAAAGCACAACCTCCCAGCAGCAACAGGCCAAACAGCAGCCCCCATCTCTCCATGAAATCTCCCTCCCCTTCCGTCAGTTGACTTTACCCGTGCGCCTCTTCTATAGTGCCCGCCATGAGAGATCTGTTCATCGCCGATGCCCATCTGCTCGACCCGAGGGACGCCAATTACCGGCTTCTGCTCGAATTTCTCCGTGCCCAGCGGGGACGGGTGCGCACCCTGGTGCTGCTCGGCGATATCTTCGAATTCTGGATCGGCTATCGCTTTTGCGTCTTTTCGGCCTATGTGCCGCTGCTCGAAGCACTGCGCGAGCTGCGGGAGGCGGGAACGCGCATCGTCTATGTGGAAGGCAACCACGACTTCCATCTCGGCCCCTATTTCGCCGAAACCCTGGGCTGCGAAATCCTCCCCGACGGCGGCGTCATCGAGCTCGACGATTGGAAAATCCATATCAGTCACGGCGACCTGATCGATCCCGCCGACCGGGGCTATCGCCTGCTGCGGCGCTTTCTGCGCAGCCGCTTCCTGCGCCTTCTCGCCGCCAACCTGCCGCCGGATTGGGCCTGGGCCATCGCCCGCTGGGCCGGCAATCTCAGCCGCCGCTCCCGGCCCTCCTCCCCGCGCCGCGAAGCGCCGATGCCCCTGCTTGAAGAGCACGCACGCCGCCAGTTCGCGAGTGGTTGCCAAGCGGTCGTCACTGGTCATTTCCACGCCCCCGCGCGCCGCGATTTTGACGACCGGGTTCTCATCGCCCTCGGCGACTGGATCGACCAGTATTCCTACGCGGTCTTCACGGACGGCGAATTCTCCCTCGCCAAATTTTCCTCGGAATCCTGAACCTTCCCCTCCCCCCGCCGCTCCTGCAAGCGCCCCACCAGCGTCCGTAGGGTCAGACCGGCCAAGGCCTCGCGCCCAGCCGCGTCGATGGTTTCCTCAATCTCCCGCACCAGTTCCCGCTCCGGCGTCTTGCGCAACCGGGTATAGCGGGCGCCGTCCGCCTTCAGCCCCTGCAACAGCCCATGCACCGTCAGGGTATCGAGAGCGCACCCTGGCTGGTAGGACGGGCCGCCGGATCTGCCGTCGCGCACTTCGCTGAGAAAACCGAGGCGGGTCAAGTGAACGAGAATGTCCTGGGCCAGTCGTGGGGGCAGATTGATGTGAGCGGCGATTCGGGCCAGATCCCAGGGTTTTTCGCCACGATAGAAGTTTTCGGCGATCACCAGCATGGCGGTCAGGGAAACCAGCTCGCGGCTGGCGAAATTAACCTCGGGGCCGCGGATATCGCTGGAAGCCCGCCGCAGATTTTGCCAGGCGTAACTGACTTCAACGCCGAGCAGCACGATCAGCCAGCTCACGTAGAGCCAGACCATGAAGATCGGCAACGCCGCCATGGTGCCGTAAATGGCGTTGTAGCGCCCGACCCCGACCTGGAAATGGACATAGCCCCACTGTGCCAGCTGCCAGAGGGTGCCGCCAAGTATCCCGCCGACCAAGGCCGCCGAGGGATTGACCCGGGTATTGGGCATAAAGATGTAGAGGACGGTGAAGGTGATCCACATGCCGACATAGGGGATCGACTTGAAGAGCAGGGGGACCAGCGGCCCCAGGTAGCTGTTCTCCCGCAGGTGGGCGATGAGATCGTTGCTGGCCAGGGAAGAGGTCATAGAGATGGCCGCCAGCACAAAGATCGGGCCGATGGTGACGACGGAAAAGTAATCGGAAAAGCGCCGCAGCAGCGGCCGGGTTTCATCGACCCCCCAGATGTAATTGAAACTCTTTTCGATATTGGAAAGGAGCGTGAGCACCGTCATCACCAGGGCGGCGAGACCCATCACCCCGAGTCGGGCGACGTTGGTGTTGTCGATGTAATGGAGGATCTGGGCGACGACATCCTCGGTCCCCGGGGCGAGGTTGTTGAGGATCAACGGTTCGAGAGTGTTCTGTACGCCGAAGCCCTTGAGCACCGCGAACATCAGGGCCAAGAGCGGAACGACGGACAAGAGTGTGGCGAAAGTCAGGGCCGAGGCACGCAGCATGCAGTGGTCGGCGAAAAATCCCTGAAGGGCGGCGATCACCACCCGCGCCTGACGCACCAGCAAGGCGCGGGGACGGGAAAGACTCTCCGCTTCCATGCGCCAGAGATCCTCTTCAAGAAAGGTACGGACTCTTTTCCGACCCTCAACGATCAACGACATGCAACCTCCGTGGCAACTGCCTGGGGAATAGAGCAGAAAAGGCCGCACCACAGAGGTACCGAGAACGCAGAGGAAAAACAAAGAGATTAAACCCAATAAA
The DNA here is from genome assembly GCA_002423365.1 of Desulfuromonadaceae bacterium UBA6124. GTDB lineage: Bacteria > Desulfobacterota > Desulfuromonadia > Desulfuromonadales > Trichloromonadaceae > Trichloromonas. The sequence goes on from DIVU01000210.1 coordinate 7,279, forward strand.
CCCGAAAGAAAATCTCCTCCTGAGGGACAAGATTTTCTTTTTCATCAAGGTTTTGACTTCTCTGTGTCCTCTGTGTCCTCTGTGTCTCTGTGGTGAAAATCAGCCCTTTTGAGACTCATCCATTCTGTCAATAAAGACGACTTAAACAACTGAACAATAATGTTTTTTAGATATTCGAGCGCAACGATCGGGCAATCGTGATCCGTTCCTCGGCGCGGGCTTCGTCGCCACCCGATTCCTTGACGAAGAGGCGGTTGACCGCCGCCAGGGTAGCGTTGAGGGTTTCCAGATCGATAATCGCCGAGGCGGGGAGGCTCTCCATCCCCTTGAAATTCTCCGGGCAGTAGTCGATAAAACGCTCGCCGTCGCGGCGGCCGAGCAGGGGCAGACCGTGGGTACGGCAGATGAGCGGTCGCGCCCCGTAGAGCAGGCAAGCGCCATCCTTGAGCAGCGGACAGGGGCCATCTTCCGCCGCCTCCCGGGTGCGCTCGCGGATCTCCGCCGCCAGCGCCGCCGGGGCTTCGGCCAGCGCCGCCGCCAGCGCCGCCGCCTCCACCGGGAAAAGGGACAGGTGCCGACAACAGCCGTCACACCCTAACCGACAGACGATCCCTTCGCGAAAGTCCCCTTCGATACGGGCACAAAGCTCATCCACCCGCGCCACCAGCTGCCGATAATTCCTAAGCCTCTCCATCCCTTCCGCCTTCCACCGCCTTCAGTCTTCAGTCTTCAGCCTACCCTCAATCCAACGCCTCGACGTTATAAGCGCCGCAGCTCGCCAGATCGGATTCACCGGCGCAGGGCAGTTGTCCGGCCAGTTCGCGCAGGGCGCTGCGCAAGCCCTCTTCATAGACCGGATGATAAAAGGGCATGCGCAGCAGATCCCCGACCTTCAGGCCCTGCTCGATGGCCAGGGCCAAAAGATGCACCATGTGTTCGGCGGCGGGAACGCACATCTCGGCGCCGAGCAGTCGTCCGTTCTCTTTGTCGGCATAGATATGCATCACGCCCTTGTTCTTCTCCGCCGTGCGTGCCCGCCCATGCCGGACGAAGGAGACCTTGCCGGAAACGACGGCCTCGGGGTCGAGCTCCTGTCGGCGTTTCCCAACCACCGCGACCTCGGGGTCGGAAAAGACCACGGCCAGCGCTGTACGGCGCTTGAAACAGTGGATCGTTTCCGCCACGGCGTTGAGTCCGGCAATATGCCCCTCGTCCGCCGCCTCGTGCAAGAGCGCCGCATGGCCGTTGGCGTCCCCGGCGAGGAAGATGGGAAGATCGGCGACTTGCAGGGTCGTGGGATTGACCTGCGGCTGGCCGCGCTTGTCCAAGGGGATGCCGAGGGTCTCCAGCCCCAGATTGTCGACATTGGGGCGCCGCCCCATGGCGACCAGCACCTGGTCAACGACTACGCGCCCGCTGCCGCTCGAAACTTCGATGCCGTCACCGACCTGGCGCAGCTCCGCCTCCGCACCGGTATGGATGGCGAACTCTTTTTTCAGCAGCTTGACCAGAGTCTCATTCACTTCCTCGTCACTGAGGCCCGCCAGTTGCGGACTCTTATCGAAGGCGGACACGGTGATGCCGAGGCGGGCGAGGGCCTGGGCCATCTCCACACCGATGGCGCCGAGGCCGATGACCGCCATGCGCCCCGGCAGATCGGCCTGTTCGAAGAGGTTGTCGGTGGTGAGAATCCGGTCACCGAAAGCGCGCCAGGCTTCAGGGACGACGGGGCGGCTGCCGGGGGCGAGAACGATGCGTTTGCCGTGGCAACGGCGGCCGTCGACCTCGACGGTTTGTGCGTCAAGCAGCCGGGCGCGACCGGCCAGATTGCGCTCGCCGAGATCCTCGGTGGCCTTGAGCACCCCGCCGACAAATTTATCCCGCAGGCTCCGCACCCGGCGCAGCACCGCCGGGATATCGACAGTCAGGCTCTCGCCGCCGGAAATGCCGAAAGCGGGAAAATCCTTACGCCGGGCAAAGGCGTTGGCCGCCTCGATCAGGGCCTTCGAAGGCATGCAGCCGACCCGGGCGCAGGTCGTGCCGTAAGGGCCGTCGTTGATCAGCAGAAAATTATCGGTACGTTTGCGCACCTCACGTAGAGCCGCCAGCCCGGCGGAACCGGCGCCGACGATGATCACGTCGANNCGAAGGCCCCGCGAATGCCGTCGATGACATACTGGACGGCGAGAAAGGCCAGCACCAGCCCCATCAGCCGGGTGACGATGGCCGCGCCCAGGGCGCCGATGAAGCGCAACAGGTCATCGGCACGCAGCAGCAGCAGGCCGGTAACGACGAAAACGAGGGCGCTCGCCGCCAAAAGGGCGAGATAATCGGACGCCGACCGGACGTGCTCAACGAAGATCAGCCCGGTGGCGATCGCCCCCGGACCGGCGAGCAGGGGGAAAGCCAGCGGGGTGATGGAAATATCCGCCTTGGCCTCGGCCAGCCGCTCTTCCCGAGGGCTGGTGCCGGTGCCGGTGGGACGGCCGTAGAGCATTTCCAGGGAGATCACGAAGAGCAAAAGCCCGCCGCAGATCCGTACCGCCGAGGTCTCGATGGCGAAATAACCCATCAACAGTCGCCCGCCAAGCAGAAAAAAAACAAGGATGGCAAAGGCCGCCAGACAGCCGCGAACGGCCATGGCCCGCCGCTGGGCGCGGGTATTGTCCGGGGTGATGGCGAGAAAGACCGGCACCCCGGCAATGGGGTCGACAATGATGAAGAGTTGCAGGGCAAAAGCCGTAAAGAGAGTGAAAGACGAATCCATAGCCCGCTCCCCATCCCTAAGGGTTTTTGCGCTCCACTTTCCGCACCGGCAGCCCCAGGCTTTCGGGAGGGGCGGCGAATTCGGCGGGGTTGCCCACCAGCACCAGCTGCTGCCGGTCGGGGTTCAGATAGGCCCGGGCGGCCCGCTGGACATCGGCGACGGTGACGGCGGCGATCTTGTCGCGATAGGTCTGCAGATAGTCCGGCGCATAGTCGTAATAGTCGAGACGCATCTGCTGGTTCAGCACCTGATGGCTGTCGCTGAAGGCGAAGACGAAGGAGTTGATCAGACTCTCCTGGGCCAGTCGCAATTCCTCAGCCGTCACTGGACTTTCCCGCAGATCGTTCATGATCCCCCGTATCAGGGCGACGACTTCGGCGGCGGCGCCGTTTTTAGTTTCACAACCGGCAACAAAGGGGCCGGGCAGCCGCCGGCCGACGTCGTAGTAGGAATAGACCGAATAGGCCAGCCCCCGGTTGGAACGGACTTCGCGCATCAGCCGGGAATTGAAACCGCCGCCGCCGAGGATGAAGTTCATCACCCGCACCGCCGGCAGATCGGGGTTGTCCTTGTCGATAGCGACCTCGCCGAAGAGGATGGTACTTTGCGGAATCTCCTTTTCGGCCAGCCACAGCGCCGGAGCCTCGGCCGGCACCAGCGGCGGTATCGGCGCCTTGCTCCCCTCCCCGGCCGCCCGGTCGGCGAAGATTTCCGTCATCATGCGCGTCACCTCCGCACTCTCGAAATCGCCGCTGATGCCGATCCAGAGCGGCGCTTCAGTCAGGTCGCGACGATGGCGCTCGACCAGATCCTCACGCCGGAGCGATTCCAGACCGGCGACCATCGGCGAACGCCCCAGGGGATGTTCGCCGTAAAGGGCGCGCATCAACTCCCGCGAAGCGAGGGAGCCGGGATCGTCGTCCTGGCGGCGCACCAGCTCGATCGCCTGGCGGCGCGCCAGTTCCAGCCGCCCGGCATCGAATTTTGGCTGATAGAGGACGGCGTGGAGCATCTCCAGCCCGGCGCGCAGGTCGTCACGCCGCAACGAGAGGCCCATCTGCGTGGTGTAGGTATCGGCGGCCACGGAAAAATCGGCGGCCATGCGCTCCAGTTCGTGATCGAAGGCCTCCGGGGTGAAGCGTCCCGCCCCGCCGGTGCGCAGCAGCGCCGCCAGCAGATCGGTCAGGCCGGTCTGTTCCGGCGGATCGGCGATCCCCCCGGAACCGGCCATGACGCTGATCTCCACCAGGGGCAGTTCATGATCCTCGTGCAGATAGAGGCGGATGCCGTTGGCCAAAGTCACCGCCTCGATGCGCGGCACCTCGAATTTCAAGGGGGCGAAGCTGAGCTGGTCCGGCCGCGGCGGGGATGGGGCCGCGCAGCCCGCGAGCAAAAAGAGCAAGGTCGGCAGCAGCCAACGTAAGAGCGAAATCATGGCCGGCCCCCTTCCTTGTTCAGCACGGCGACGGTGCGGTTGGCCGGACTGAAGTAACGCTTGGCCGTCGCCATCACTTCCTCGGCGCCGATGCTCGCCACCTGTTCGTCGTAATCGACCAGATAGCGCCAATCGCCGGCGATGGTCTGGTAGTAGGTCAGCATCCGGGCCAGCCCGGAATTGGTCTTGAGATAGCGCAGCCGGTCGGTGGCCAGCCGGTTGCGGGAACGGGTCAGTTCCTCCGCGCTCACCGGCTCGCTCGCCAGCTGGTCGAGTTCGGCGTAGATCGCTTCTTCCACTTCCGCCGTCGTGTGCGGGTGGCGGGGGGTGGCGGAGATCACGAAAAGGTTGGGATAACGGGAACCGGGGGCGGCCGAAGTGGAGATATCGGCGGCCAGCTGTTTTTCCACCACCAGGCTTTGATAGAGGCGCGAAGTGCGACCCTGGCCGAGAATCAGGTCGATAAGATCGAAGACATAGTCCTCCCGCTCCGGCAGGGTCGGTTTGTGGTAACCGACCAGCAGCGACGGCTCCGCGTCGAAAACCACCGACACCCGCTTCTCCCCCCGCTGCGCCGGCTCCACCGCCGTCACCCGCGGCACCGGCATCCCCGGAGGAATGTCGCCGAAGTAGCGCTCGATCATAGCCACCGTGGCGTCGAAATCGAGATCGCCGACCAGCGCCATGACGGTGTTTGCCGGCGCGTAGTAACGCTGGAGAAAATCACGGGTTTCCTCCAGCGAGAGGTTTTCGATATCCGAATGCCAACCGATGATCGGGTTACGGTAGGGATGGACGGTGAAGGCGGTCGAAAGCAGATGTTCGTAGAGCATGCCCCCGGGATCGCTGTCGTAGGACCGCCGCCGCTCTTCCTGAATGACCTCGCGCTCGGTGAAGAACTCGCGCAGCACCGCGTTCTTCATCCGGTCGGCCTCGATGGCGGCCCAGAGTTCCAGCTTGTTAGCGGGCAGGGAAACGAGATAGGTGGTGAGATCCTTACCGGTGAAGGCGTTGTAGCCGGTGCCACCGTTTTCGGCGTAAATGCGGGAGAATTCATCCTTGACCACGAAGGCCTTGTGCCGCTCCTGCAAATCGCTCAGGCGCCGGCGCAGGTTATCGAGCTCCTCGGGATCGGCATCCTTGCGCCCCTTCAGAGCGTCAAGCCGGGCCCCCACTTCCTCGATCTCTTCCAGCAGGGGTTTTTCCTGGACATAGTCGCTCGTCCCCAGGGTGGTCGTCCCCTTGAAGAGCATGTGTTCGAGCAGATGGGCGACGCCTCGGGTTTCGCTCGTTTCATGCACCGAACCGACGCCGAGGGTAATGTAGGCGGTAAAGGTCGGCGCGTCGGCGCGCTCGACCAGAAGCAGCTTGAGCCCGTTGGCGAAGGTGTGTTCACGCACCTTTTCGGCCAGGGTATCGGCCCCGGCCAGGGTCGTCAGCGACAGCAGGAAAAGGGTGAAAAGGGTCGCCGAACCCCGCAGCAGACAATGTTTCAACAGCATGGGACTCCTTGTATTGGGTGGATTGACGTTATCCGGGAGATTCGCCGGGCAGCCGACAGAATAGCCGAGCACAGCTTTTTGCGAAACCCCAAATTGACCTGGAGAAGTCGGGGAATGAACGCGGAGAGGGAACGGGCGGGGGAGAGGAGAACGGACGGCGGGATTTCAGTTGGAATCGCCGTCGTCACATTGGGCCTTTTCCAGCAGCAGGGGAAACTGTTCGCTGAAGGAGGAGTTGGCGACTTTCATGAAATTCTTGAGGGCGGTCAACTCCAGGCGCATACGTTCCACTTCCCGGCGCAGCTCATCCAGTTCCCGCGCGAAGGGGGCGGAACCGGCGAGGGACCCGGCAACGGGGATGTGCAGGGGATTTTGCCGCATATTGTCGTTCATTTTCCAACCTTCCCGGCCGTCCCGAGGAAATTGCCCGACGGCCACGCCGTCCCTGTATAGGGAAGACTTTACCGTAAAAGTCTACCCGCCCGCCGGTGTCTGTCAAGAAATGCCGGGCGGCAACAAAGCAGTCGACAAAGTGCCCGGCGAGGATTATTTTAAGCCCTGATTCATTGATCCCGGCAGCCCCCCCCCGACACAGCACGACGCAACGGAGCCCCCCATGAGCAAAAGACGAATTGCAGTATTGACCAGCGGCGGCGACAGCCCCGGCATGAACGCCACCGTGCGCGCCGTGGTACGCGCCTGTCTCGCCGCCGGCGTGGAAATCGTCGGCTTCCAGAAAGGCTACACCGGCCTCATCGACCGCCTGTACGAAATTCTCACAACCCGTTCGGTGAGCAACATCCTCCAGCGCGGCGGCACCTTTTTGCAGAGCGCCCGCTGCAAGCAGATGATGGAAGAAGCCGGGCAGCGCCTGGCCGCTGACAATCTCAAGGGGCTGGGTGTCGACGGGCTGGTGGTGATCGGCGGCGACGGCAGCCTGCGCGGCGCGCGCGCCCTGCAACGCCTGGGCGTCCGGGTCATCGGCATCCCTGCCTCCATCGACAACGACATCCCCTTTACCGACATGTCCCTGGGGGCCGACACCGCCCTCAACAACATCATCCACGCCGTCGACTGTCTCAAGGACACCGCCTCTTCCCACGACCGCACCTTCGTCGTCGAAACCATGGGGCGCAACTGCGGCTACCTGGCGGTCATGTCGGCCATCGCCAGCGGCGCCGAATACGCTCTGATCCCCGAGGCCCCCTACGACATCGACGACATCTGCAAAAGCCTGCGCCGTCGCTATGAAGAGGGGCGCAGCAATTCCATCATCATGGTCGCCGAAGGCGCCGGCAAAGCCCAGGAGATCGCCGACCAGATCAAGGACAAGATCGGTTTCGAAACCCGGGTCATGATTCTCGGCCACTACCAGCGCGGCGGCTCCCCCACCTCCTTCGACCGCACCCTCGCCGCCCGCTTCGGGGTGGCGGCGGTGGACGCCCTGCTCGCCGGTGACGGCGGCAAGATGGTCGGACTTTCCCATTCCACCGTCAAACTGACCGAAATCGAAGAGGTGCTCGCCAAAGGCCGACGCGGTATCGACCCGGTCATCCTCAAGCTCGCCACCACCCTCGGCGTCTGAATTGAAGAGGGCGCGCCGCTAACATCCGGCGCGCCCTCTTTTCATCCCCCCTGCCTGCCCCCAGAAAAATCCACCCCGGCCTTGCACTCCGCGAATAATTAACTATTGTTTAGAATAATCGCTAACCATGTTGGTCATAATCACATTATGTCGGCAAGGAGAAGAAGCATGACCCGTTTGAAAGGGATCGAGGGGATCGGCGAGGAATTCGCCACGCGACTCAAGACGATCGGCATCCATTCGGTGCAGACGTTACTGGACCGGGGGGGGACCCCCGAAAAACGCAAGGAACTTTCCAAAGCCAGCGGCATCGCCGAAGCGATGCTCTTGCGCTGGCTCAACAACGCCGACCTTTTCCGCATCCGCGGCATCGGCGAGGAATACGCCGACCTGCTGGAAGGGGCCGGGGTCGACACCGTTCCCGAGCTGGCACAACGCAGCCCGGACAATCTCCATCGCATGCTCATCGAAGCCAACGACAAGCGCCCCCGGGTGCGCCAACTTCCCTCGGTCAACCAAGTCAAGAACTGGATCGACCAGGCCAAACAGCTCCCCCGTATCATCCATTTCTGAACCCCTGACAGTACGAAAAAAGGCCCGACAACATCCGTTGCCGGGCCTTTTTCGTGGTCGGGTCGCGCCGTCCCTAGAAACTCTGACGGACGCCGAAAAAGATGTTATGGGTGTCGTACTCGCCTTCGATTCCGACAAAATCGGGATCTTCAGTGGCGAAGTAGCGGTACTGAAGATCGAGCTTGGTGTACGGCCCTACCGAAAAGGCCACGCCACCGCCGAGCTGGTAGGCGAAAACGCTGTCGTTGTCGCTGCCGACATAATCGATGTCCGCATCGATGGTGGCGAAACCGATGCCGCCGAGGACGAAGGGGCAGATCATCTCATTCGGGAAGAAGTCGACGATCAGGTTGCCCATCACTGAAAAGGCCGTAACCTCGCCGTCAACCTCGGCATTGCTCACCCAGGAAGCATTGAATTCATCCATTTCGTTGTAGCGATAGGCGAATTCCACCTCGCCGCGCAGACCGTTTTCGTTCGACCCGCCAATCGCGGCGGAAAAGCCCGCGCCGGCGTCGAAGGAAAGTTCGGCCCGGTCGCCGTAGTTATCCCGCAACTCGGCATCGTCGACCAGAACCACCCCGGCATTCCCGGAAACATAAGGCCGCGCCCAGGCCGACGCCACGCCAACGCCCAGCACCAGCAGCGCACAGATCACCATCATCGACAGTCTTCGCATAAAACCTCCTCTTCA
>DIVU01000170.1:0-710 GCA_002423365.1 Desulfuromonadaceae bacterium UBA6124
CGGTAGTTCTGCTCCAGGCGGATGACTTCTGCGCCGGAAAAATCCTTCTCGAAATCGAGGATATTGCCGAGATCGGCACCCCGCCAGCCGTAGATCGACTGGTCGTCGTCGCCGACCACGCAGAGGTTGCGATGCTTGCCGGCGAGGAGCTTGAGCAGCAGATACTGGGCGGCGTTGGTGTCCTGGTATTCGTCGACCATCAGGTAACGGAAGCGTTCCTGATACTTCTCCCGCACCTCGGGGAACTCTTGCAGCAGACGCACGACAAGCATAATGAGGTCGTCGAAATCGACGGCGTTGAAGGCCTTGAGCGCCTTCTGGTAGCGGGGATAGAGTTCGGCGGCGAGGGCGGAGTATTCGTCCCGGTCGCGAGGAACGAAGCGCTCCGGCGGCACCAGGCGGTTCTTGGCGTCGGAGATGATCCACAACAGGCGCTCGGCATCGAACTTCTTGCCGTCGACCTGCAGCTGCTGCATCAGGTCACGCACCAGCCGAGCCTGATCGGCGGTAGCATAGATCGAAAAGTTCTTCTTGTAGCCGAGGCGCTCGATATCCTCTTTGAGCATGCGCACGCAAAGGGCATGGAAGGTGGCGACGACCATCCCCTTGGCCCGCTTGCGGCCGACCTCTTCCGTCACCCGCTCCTGCATCTCGCGGGCGGCCTTGTTGGTGAAGGTGACGGCCAGAATCTGTTCCGGGGGAACGCCCCG
>DIVU01000170.1:766-5271 GCA_002423365.1 Desulfuromonadaceae bacterium UBA6124
TGGAGGCGCGGCAAATTACCATGAAAAGAAAAAAATGGGCAAGATGAGAATAAGGGAGCGATCTCCTCTTGATTCAGGCCAAGGCCTGGTGTAATGTTCGCGCCATGTTCAAGACCGTCGTCATCCTCATCAGCATCGTCTGGGCCTCGCTCCTCCTCATTTCCTGGGGCGGCGCCGGCACACCATCCCCTTCGCAGAACCCGGTCGCCTTTCAGGACAGCGTCAAGCCCTGATCCCGCCCCGTTCGCGTCCCCGGCCCGGATCACCCCGAGGCGTAGGGAATCGTCTATCCAACACCCCATTCCGTATATTTTCACCTTACAACGGCCACTGTAATCTCGCGCCCTGCCGCGTATCGCGCCGCTCCAGTTCGGCGTCGATGGCATTCAGCACCTCCCATTTCTTCAGCGACCATAAGGGCGCCAGCAGCAGATCGCGGGGGCCGTCGCCGGTCAGGCGGTGAATGAAGGCTTCGGGATGCAGCCGTTCGAGGAAGTCGACGGCCAGCCCGACGTACTCCTCCTGCCCGAGCACCGCGATTTTGCCTTCGTCGTAGAGCCCGCCCAGGGGCGTTCCCTTCAGCACATGCAGCAGGTGGATCTTGATGCCGTCGACGCGCAGCCGCGCCATTTCATCGGCGGTGGCGAGCATCGCCGCGCGATCTTCCCCGGGCAGCCCAAGGATGACGTGGGCGCAAACCTTCAGTCCGCGCGACTTGGCGCCTGCGTAAGCCTTGAGAAAAGCGGCGTAGTCGTGCCCCCGCCGAAGAAAGTCGAGGGTTGGGTCGTTGCTGCTCTGCACGCCGATCTCCAGCCAGAAATCGGTGCGGCGGTGGTATTCGGCGAGCAGGTCGAGGACGTCGTCGGGCAGACAGTCGGGACGGGTGCCGACCGCCAGGCCGACGATGCCGGAAACGGCCAGGGCCTCGTCGTAGAGGGCACGTAGGCGCGGCACCGGCGCGAAGGTGTTGGAAAAGGGCTGGAAGTAGGCAATGAAGCGTTTCGCCTTGTACTTGCGGACCATCACTTCTTTGCCCTGTTCGAGCTGTTCGGCCAGGCTCAGGGCGCGGTCGATGCCGACCGCCCCGGAGCCGTCGGGATCGCAGAAGAGGCAGCCGGAACCGGCTCGGCCCTGAACGCGGTTGGGGCAGGAAAAACCGGCGTCAACGGAGATCTTGTGCACCCTTTCGCCATACTCTTCCTTGAGATGTTCGGAAAAAACCCGGTAGCGTTTAATACTCATGTCGGGCACTATGCCATTGCCGCCGATCCCGGACAAGAACATTCCCCGGCACCTTGTCCGGAAATCCCCAATGAGATTTAATCTTTCATTGCATTAAGCACTATTATTGATATAATTCGTTATATTTTTTGTCATGTTCCCCTTGCCGATCCGCCAGGAGATCCCGTGCCTTCAGGCTGCTGCTGGAACAAAGAAACCATTTCTTTCGACGAGTGCCGTTTCTTGCGACCCGGCGACGACGACTTGCTCTTCAATCGCAAAAAACGGTTCCTGGTGCGCTGTCTGGAGTGCCCATTATTCCTCGAAGAACTGCGTTCCCTGAACGGCGGGCCGGACGGCTTGCCCGCCTTCTTTTTCTACGCTATTGAAGAAATCCTGGCCCTGCGCGCCGAGATGCAGGGGCTGACCCAGCAGACCGAGGCCCGTACCCGGGAAATCCGCTTTCTGCATGAAGTCAGCCAGATCTTGCAGACCTCCGTCGCCATGGACGAAGTCCTCTCCTTGGCGCTGACCGCCATCACCGCCGGCAAGGGCTTCGGCCTGAACCGGGCGATTCTGCTGCTGGTGGACAAGGATCGCCAGCACCTCAAGGGGCATATCGCCGTCGGCCCCCGCAACCGCGAGGAGGCCGGGCGCATCTGGCATGAAATCGAAAGCCACGACTATTCCCTGCAGGACATGGGGCAGATTCTGCGGGAACAGAAGATGGTGGCGGAAAAGGAAAAATTCCGCGATCTGCTCGAAATCCTCTCGGTGCCCATGAACTGTGCCGAGCATCTTTTCATCGGCACCCTCAACGAACAGCGGACGCGGCACATCCTCAATCTCTGGGAAGAACCGGGAATCGAGCGCCACCAGGCGGAGACCCTCGGCGTCGGCGAATTGCTGCTGGTGCCTTTGATCAGCAAAAACCGCCGTATCGGTCTGCTTCTCGCCGACAACATCATCAACGGCCGGCCGATCACGCCTGAGGACGTACAATCCCTGGAAACCTTCGCCCTGCCGGTCGCCTTCGCCATCGAACGCGCCTCCCTCTACGAGCGCCTTCAGGAGGAGCTTGGGAAGATCACCGAGGCCAACATCCGCCTGCGCGAGCAGCAGGAACTCATCGTGCGCATGGAGAAGATGGCCTTGGTCGGCAAGATCGCCTCGAACATCTCCCACACCATTCGCAATCCCCTGACGATTATCGGGGGGTTCGCCCGCAGCCTGCTCAAGCACACGCCGCCAGAGGATGCCAAACGCGGCCACATCGAATCAATCATCCGCGAATCCCGTCGGCTCGAAGAGGTGCTGCAGGAAGTGCTGAGCTACTCGGAGTCGTTGCACCCGACCTTTGACTGGTGGGACATCAACCAGCTGATCGCCGGGGTCTTCGCCGGCATGCGCGACGACCTGGAAATGAACCGCATCGCCTGCCGCTTCGATCTCGAACCGAACCTGCCCAAGGCCAAGCTCGATTTCAAGAAGATCTCCTACTGCCTGCGCGCCCTGGTCACCAATGCCATCGAGGCGATGCCCGACGGCGGGGAGATCGTCGCCCGCAGCTCGTTGCACGGCGAGCGCATCCATATCGAACTGGCCGACAACGGCCCCGGCATGAGCGAGGAAACAATCCGCACCGTAACCGCCCCCTTCTTCTCCACCAAGGATTCAGGGAGCGGCCTGGGGCTGTCGCTCTGCACCCGGATTCTCGACGAACACGCGGCCCTGCTCGACATCACCAGCCAACTCGGCCGTGGCACCACCATTACCATCAAACTTAATATTGCCAGGGAGGATGACCATGGCCCGCTTGCTGATCGTTGACGATGAACGCGATATCCGCCACCTCTACGCCGCCGAACTAGAGGACGAAGGCTACGAGGTGGAAAGTGCCGGCAGCGGCACCGAGGCGGCGGAAAAGCTCAATCACCAGCACTTCGACCTGGTTGTGCTCGACATCCAGATGAAGGGGGAAAGCGGCTTGCAACTGCTGCAGAAGATCGTCAAGGAGCGCACCGACCTGCCGGTCATCCTCTGCACCGCCTTTTCCTGCTACAAGGAGGACTTCTCCTCTTGGCTGGCCGACGGCTATGTGGTCAAGAGCTCCGATCTGTCCGAACTGAAGCGGGAAATCGACCGGGTCCTGAAGAAAAAACAATCCTGAAACGGCGGGAGGCCAATAATCATGAAAGCTGTCATCATGGCGGGAGGCTTCGGCACCCGCATCCATCCCCTGACCATCGACCTTCCCAAGCCGATGATCCCCCTCTACAACCGGCCGATCATGCTGCATATCATCGAGCTGCTGAAGAAGCACGGCATCGACGAACTGGTTCTGCTCCTTTACCACCAGCCGATGGTCATCAAGAACTTCTTCGGCGACGGTAGCGAATTCGGCGTGCGCATCACCTATGTCACCCCCCTGGAAGACTTCGGCACCGCCGGCGCGGTGAAGATGGCGGCGAAACATCTGGACGAGCGCTTCATGATCATCAGCGGCGACCTGCTCACCGACTTCGACCTGTCGCAGGCCATCGCCTTCCATGAGGAGCACAAGGCGAAAGCGACCCTGACCCTGACCTCGGTGAAAGACCCCCTGCAGTTCGGCGTGGTCATCACCAACAAGGAAGGCAGAATCACCAAATTCCTGGAGAAACCGGGCTGGGGCGAAGTCTTCTCCGACACCATCAACACCGGCATCTATGTGCTCGAACCGGAAGTTCTCGACATGATCCCCGAAGGGGAGAACCGCGACTGGTCCAAGGACATCTTCCCGCAGATGCTCGCCAACGACGATGCCCTGTACGGCTGCCATCTCGACGGCTACTGGGCCGATATCGGCAACACCGACTCCTATCTGGAATCCTGCGAGGACATCGCCGAGGGGCGGGTCGAGATCAATCTCATGGAAAAACCGGTGACCCCGGCCCGGCAGGATGTCCGACTCTTTCTCGGCGAAGAGGCGAGCTACATCGATGACGAGAACACCTCCTTGAAGGGGATGGTAGTCCTCGGCGCCAACACCCAGGTGGTGGGCAAGGCCCGTCTGAGCAACTGCGTGGTCGGCCGCAACTGCATTATCGAGGACGGCGTCGAGCTGAAAAACGCCATCCTCTGGGACAACATTTACGTCAAGAAGAACAGCACCATCCACGGCGCGGTGCTCTGCGACAACGTGCGTGTCGGCCAGAAGGTGTTGATCGAGGATGGCGCGGTGATCGCCGAGGAGACGACCATCGGCGACGAGGCCCTGATCAAGAAGGATGTGAAGATCTGGC
>DIVU01000347.1:0-4806 GCA_002423365.1 Desulfuromonadaceae bacterium UBA6124
ACGACATCTATTCCCGGCTGCTGAAAGATCGCATCATTTTCCTGGGTGGGGCCATCGAAGACCACATGGCCAATCTGATTATTGCCCAGTTGCTCTTTCTCGAATCGGAAGACCCGGACAAGGATATCCACCTCTATATCAATTCTCCCGGCGGCGTGGTGACGGCGGGTATGGCGATTTACGATACCATGCAGTATCTCAAAGCTCCGGTTTCGACCATCTGCGTGGGTCAGGCGGCGAGCATGGGCGCGCTCTTGCTCTGTGCCGGTGCCGAGGGGAAGCGTTACGCGTTGCCCCACTCCCGGGTCATGATCCATCAACCCCTTGGCGGCTTTCAGGGCCAGGCCACGGACATCAAAATCCACGCCGAGGAAATTCTCAAAATACGCGATACCTTGAACGGCGTTCTCGCCCATCATACCGGCCAGTCGCTGGAGCGGATTTCGATCGATACCGAGCGGGATTTTTTCATGGGTAGCGAAGCTGCGAAAAAATATGGTATTATCGATGATATTGTAAAGCGAAAGACCTGACTTTTAGCACGGAGGAATTGAGTGAGCCGAGACGACACCCAAACCGGACAATTGACCTGTTCTTTTTGCGGCAAGGCGCAGGAAGAGGTAAAGAAGTTGATTGCCGGCCCGGCGGTCTACATCTGTGACGAATGTATCGAGCTGTGCAAGGACATTATCGCCGAGGAAGCCAAGCTTGAGGATTCGACCCACGGGGGGACCGGGCATCTGCCCAAGCCGTCGGATATCAAGGATGCCCTCGACGATTTCGTGGTTGGCCAGGAGCGGGCCAAGAAGGTTCTCGCAGTAGCGGTTTACAATCACTACAAGCGGGTGGAGTTTGCCGGCAAGACCGGGGATGTCGAAGTTCAGAAAAGCAATATTCTCCTGCTCGGACCGACCGGCAGCGGCAAGACCCTGCTGGCGCAGACCCTGGCGCGCATCCTCAATGTGCCCTTCGCCATTGCCGACGCCACCAATTTGACCGAAGCCGGGTATGTCGGCGAAGATGTCGAGAACATCATCCTCAGCTTGCTGCAGGCCGCCGATTACGATATTGAAAAGGCGCAGAAGGGTATCATTTACATCGACGAAGTCGACAAGATCGCCCGCAAATCCGATTCTCCCTCCATCACCCGCGACGTCTCTGGCGAAGGGGTGCAGCAAGCCCTGCTCAAGATCATCGAGGGGACCATGGCTAGCGTTCCGCCTAAGGGGGGGCGCAAGCATCCGCAGCAGGAGTTTCTCAAGGTCGATACCACCAATATCCTCTTTATCTGCGGCGGCGCCTTCGCCGGTCTTGAAGGAATCATCTCCCGGCGTAACGGCACCAAGGGGATGGGTTTTGGGGCGGACATCCGCCAGAAGAAAGAGCAGCGCCTGGGCGAAACCCTCTCGCAGGTCGAGCCGGCAGATTTGCTCAAGTACGGCCTGATTCCTGAATTTATCGGTCGCTTGCCGGTGGTGGCGACGCTCAATGAACTGGACGAAGAGGCCCTTATCCAGATTCTCAAGGAACCCAGGAATGCTCTGGTAAAGCAATACCAGAAGCTCTTTGAACTGGAAAAAGTCAATCTCAAGTTCAGCGACGGCGCCTTGGTGGCGATCGCCCGCGAAGCTCTCAAGCGCAAGACCGGGGCTCGGGGTTTGCGCTCCGTCCTGGAAAATTCCATGCTCGACGTGATGTACGATATTCCTTCCCAGGATCGGGTCAAGGAGGTCGTCATCAACGACGACGTGATTCTCAAGCAGGCCCGCCCGATCGTCCTTTACGATTGCGCCGAATCGGCCTGACGTCCTCCAGGCCTTCGCCCTAGGGCGAAGGCCTGCCCCTCTCTTTTCCGGCAGGAAACTACTGGGATTCATGACCGATTATTCCGATCAGACTGTCCGGGGCGACACCCCGGACTCGACGGTTCATCCTCTGTTGCCGTTGCGCGACATCGTTATCTTTCCCTACATGGTGACCCCCCTCTTCGTTGGGCGGCCCCGCTCCATTCGTGCCCTGGAAGGGGCCATGGAATCGGACAAACTGGTCTTTCTGGCGACCCAGAAAGATCCCAAAACCGACGAGCCGACGGAACGGGATCTGTACGAGATCGGTACGGTCGGTCAAGTCATCCAGTTGCTGAAGCTGCCTGACGGCACCGTCAAGGTGTTGATCGAAGGGAAGCATCGTGGCCGGATGCATTCCTTTTTTGATCGTGATGAGTGTGTCTTCGCCGAGGTCGAGGCTCTCGTCGACCCGCCCGTGGCCTCCCCCGAGGTCGAGGCCCTGTTGCGCAGTGTCGGCGAAACCTTCGAAACCTATGTCAATCTCGGCAAGAAGATTCCCGCCGAGATGGTCGCGTCGGTGGCGGGTATCACCGATCCGGGCCGGCTGGCCGACACCATCGGCGCTCATCTGAACGTACGGATCAGCGACAAGCAGGAGATCCTCTCCTGCCTTGATCCTCTGGAACGCCTGGAGCAGCTGCTGGCGATGATGGAGCGGGAGGTGGAGATTCTGCAGATCGAGAAGAAGATCCGCACCCGCGTCAAAAGCCAGATGGAGCGCAGCCAGAAAGAGTATTATCTCAACGAGCAGATGCGGGCAATCCAGAAGGAACTCGGCGAAAAGGATGAGTTCAAGCAGGAGATCCGCGATCTCGAAGAAAAAATCCAGAAGCGACGCATGTCTCCAGAGGCCAGTGCCAAGGCCATGGCCGAACTGCGTAAGCTGAAGATGATGTCGCCGATGTCTGCCGAAGCCACGGTGGTACGTAACTATATCGACTGGCTGGTTTCCCTCCCCTGGAAAAAGGGAACCCAGGACCGGATCGATTTGGATCGGGCCGAGGACGTTCTCGAAGAGGATCATCACGGGCTGGAGAAGGTCAAAGAGCGGATTCTCGAATATTTGGCGGTGCAGGCTCTGGTCAAGAAAATCAAGGGGCCGATCCTCTGTCTGGTCGGTCCGCCGGGGGTGGGCAAGACCTCCCTGGGGCGTTCGGTGGCCCGGGCGATGGGGCGCAAGTTCGTGCGCATGTCCCTGGGCGGCATGCGTGACGAGGCCGAGATTCGCGGTCATCGCCGGACCTATATCGGCGCCATGCCCGGCAAGATCATTCAGGGATTACGCAAGGTCGGCGTGAAAAATCCGGTCTTTCTGCTCGATGAGATCGACAAGATGAGCACTGACTTTCGCGGAGATCCATCCTCGGCTCTTCTGGAAGTGCTCGATCCCGAACAGAACAACGCCTTCGGCGATCACTTCCTCGATGTCGATTACGATCTCTCCAGTGTTCTCTTCATCGCCACGGCCAATTCCCTGCACTCCATCCCCCGGCCCTTGCAAGACCGGATGGAGATCATCCGCATTGAAGGCTACACCGAGGAGGAAAAGCTCGCCATCGCCCAGCGTTACCTGTTGCCGAAGCAGCTGGAAACCCACGGTCTACTGCCCGAGCAAGTGCATTTTACCGAGCCGACCTTCTATGAGATTATCCGGCGCTACACCCGGGAATCCGGGGTGCGCAACCTGGAGCGGGAAATCGCCAACATCTGCCGGAAGATCGCCCGGGAACTGGTGAAATCCAAGGAGAAGAAGAAGAAATTCACGGTGGGGGTGGCGCAGGTCAAGAAATACCTGGGGGTTCCTCGCTACACCTACGGGGTCAAGGAAGATGAAAACCGGGTGGGAATGGTCACCGGACTGGCCTGGACCGAGGTGGGCGGGGAACTGCTGACCATCGAGACCGCAATTCTGCCGGGGCAGGGAAAGTTGACGGTCACTGGACAGCTGGGCGAGGTGATGCGCGAATCCTCCCAGGCGGCCTTGAGCTATGTCCGTTCCCGTTGGCGGGAGCTGGCGCTGGAAAAGGATTTCTATCATAAGCTGGATATCCATATCCATGTCCCCGAAGGGGCGATCCCCAAGGATGGCCCGTCGGCAGGCATCACCATGGCCACGGCCCTGGCTTCCGCGCTCACGGGACGGGAGGTGGACCGGGATTTAGCGATGACCGGGGAGATCACTCTGCGTGGCCGGGTGCTGGCCATCGGCGGACTCAAGGAAAAGCTGCTGGCAGCGAAACGGGCGGGAATCTCCAAGGTGCTCATCCCGGCGGAGAATGAAAAAAATCTTGAGGAAGTACCTGCGGGAATCCTCAAGGCGTTGCGAGTGATACCGGTTTCCCATATGGATCAGGTTCTGGAAGAATCCCTGGGGCTGGCCGTGCCTTTGCCGGCTCTTGGCGAGGCTGGCGAGTACGGTGCCGGCCCCGATGAAACCGTGCGCCATTAGCCTTTTTTAGCAAAATATTAGCTTGACACTCTTTTTGGAAGTTTGATATATATGCCTTCGTTTTGAAGGGCTTAATCCATTCCTAATAACTGGAGGTATGTTGTGACAAAAGCCGACCTTGTCAATGCGATGGCAGAAAAAGCAGGACTAAGCAAGACTGATGCCGAGAAAGCCCTTAAGTCGTTCGTCGATGCCGTCACCGAAGCCCTTAAGGCTGGTGAGAAAGTTGCTCTGGTCGGATTTGGTACCTTCAGTGTGGGCGAGCGCGCAGCCCGCACCGGCCAGAATCCCCAGACCGGCAAGAAGATTGAAATCGCCGCCGCCAAGACCCCGAAATTCAAGGCTGGCAAGGCCCTGAAAGACGCGGTTAACTAAATTTCAAGTTTGACCTCAAGCAGGAAACAAGCGACTCGGAGTCTTCCGAACATCTGACCGAGTGTTGTTTCCTGTTTTTTTGCGGGGCTGTAGTAGAGTCGGTTACAACGCCGGCCTGTCACGCCGGAGGTCGCG
>DIVU01000347.1:4869-11633 GCA_002423365.1 Desulfuromonadaceae bacterium UBA6124
GCCGGCCTGTCACGCCGGAGGTCGCGGGTTCGAGTCCCGTCAGCCCCGCCATAATAAAGCAAATGGGGTGGTTCCGTAAGGAATCACCCCATTTGTTATTGTTCGTCCCCCCTGATACCTCGTCTCCCTCCTTGTATTGACCTTGACTTTGACAAAGGCTGTTCCCTATCATGGCGCTGGATTAACTTAGCTTTCCCCCTTCGACTTGAGGAGTATTGCGCATGCGATTTACTTTCCCGAGAGCGTTTGCCCTGACAATCGTCCTGTCGGTTCTTATCGGAGCTTCTTTGTCATGGGCCGGCGCGCGGGTTCTGGCTGAAGTTGGCGGGATTCCGATTACCGCCCAGGAATTGCACCGTGAGAAGCAACGGCTTATTCCCATGCAGGTCGCTTTTCATGTGGGCGTTTCCCAGGAAAAGCTGGCGCAGATTGAAAAGGAGGCCTTTGAGAAGCTGATCGAGCAGGCCTTTAAGGTTCGCTATGCCCTTGATGAGGAATTGCGGGTCGACGGCGCGGTCGTCGAAGAGAAGTTCAACCAGTTGCGTGCCCGTTTTAAGACGGAGAAGGAATTGATCGCCGCTTTGGGCGAAGAAGGCGCCGATGGCTACAAAGCCTCTCTTTATCGTCAGCTGCTCGCCGCCGAGGCCGAGAAAGTGGCGGTCGATCAGCGGATCGTGGTGAATGATGAGCAGGTGCGGTCCTATTATGACGAACGCCGCGCGACCTACAAACGCCCGCGGCAGTTCAAGGCCAGCCAGATCCTGGTCAAGGTCGATCCTGCTTCCAACAAAGAGGAGCGGGAGGCACTGTTGGCCAAGGCCCAAGGGCTGCTCGCCCAGGCCCGGGCCGGCGAGGATTTTTATAATCTGGCCTATTATAACTCCGACGACCGGAGCAAGTATGTGGGCGGGGACCTCGGCTATTTTCATGAAGGGCAGACGGTCAAGGAATTCGAGGATGCCCTGAAGCAACTCAAACCCGGGGAAATCTCCGAGCCGATCCGCACCATGTACGGTTACCACATCGTCAAACTCTTCGAAAACAACGACCCCCGGCAGTTGGAATTCGAGGAAGTGCGCGATAAAATTCGAAAAACCCTCGAATCCGATGCCCGCGAAACGCTCTATGCCGAATGGATGACTTCCTTGCGCGAGCGCTATCCGGTCAAGAAATTAACGCCCTGATGTCGACCATCGCCCGCCTGCTCCTCATTCTTTGTCTGGCTTTCTCCGCCGGGTGCTCCGCGCGCGGCGGAGAAGGGCTTTTCGTCTCCGATCCTGCTCTGTCCCTGGTCTGGCCCCTGCCTCCCGATACCCCGCGCATTCGCTATTTTCGCGCGATCAACGGTCCCGAAGATTTTCGCCGCGAAGGTCGTCCTTCCCGGGTGATGCGTTGGGTGGTCGGCGAGGGGGAGACGGAACTGCCTTTGCGCGCCCCTTATGGCGTGACCGCCAACGGTGAGGGGCTGGTCTGGGCGGCCGACCCCGAGGCCCATGCGGTGCACGTTTTCGATCTCGCCGAGCGTAAGGCCGATTATCTGCTGACGGCCGGGGAACAAATGCTCGTCTCACCCGTCGGGTTGGCTTTCGATAGCGAACGCAAGTGGCTGTACGTTTCCGACACGGGACTGAACCAGGTCTTCGTGCTCGATCGCAAAGGGCGCCTGCTCGGCACCCGCAGCCCTGGGGCGGGTTTCAGTCGCCCGGCGGGGATGGCGCTGGACAACTCGGGCAAGCTCTATGTCGCCGATGCCCTGCGGGGGCGGATCGAGGTCTTTTCCCCCGAAGGGGAACATCTGCGCGGTTTCGGGGAAGGGACGCTCTATCGACCGGCGAATCTTGCCGTCGATGCGGCTGGGCAGGTGTATGTTGTCGATTCCCTCAATTTCCGCATCGTCGTCTTTACGCCGGCAGGTCAGGTGCGCGCTGTGATCGGTGCCATCGGCGACGGCCCCGGCTCTTTCGCCCGGCCGCGCGGGGTGGCCGTCGATTCCCAGGGGCACATCTATGTTTCCGATGCGGCATTTGACAACATCCAGATCTTCGATATGGCGGGAAATCTGCTGCTGTATTGGGGGGGGGCGGGAAAAGAGCCGGGGAAATTCAACATGCCCGCCGGGCTCTTTTTCGACGGAGAAGACCGGCTTTACGTGGCCGACATGTACAATCGACGGATTCAGATCTTCGAGTATCTGTCGCAACCCTGAAACTGGTACTTTATTTGCAGTAAATTCCGCCGAGATGCCCGAACGATCAAGAGGCAAGCTTTTCATGCGAGGGCGGTGATTGATGAAAACAACCCGAATAGTTAAGGCACTGGTCTTCGCCGGTCTTTTCTGTTTCGCGATTCCCGTAGCCGACGGTCGACCAGTTTCCGACCCGACCAATCCCCACAACCTCTCCTTTGGCGCCACCCATGGCCGGACCCAGGCCACGGACGATTCCCAGCCCGGCGCCAAGGAAATCTGTATATTCTGTCACACCCCGCACAGCGCATCCAAGCAAGGGGCCCTCTGGAATCGTAACGATCCCGGCCTGATGGGGTCCTTTCCGCTCTACAATTCCGCGTCTTTGCTGATCAAGGATATCCCCGAGGCCCAGTACAACAGCACGGCCGATTATCCCAATGGCGCTTCCAAGCTCTGTCTTTCCTGTCACGACGGGGTGACCGGCATCGGTACTCTTCTGGATCGGACCCTGACCATGAATCACGAAACCATGGCTGATGTTCCCACAACGGCGACATTCGACCCGGTTATCGATCTGGAATTAACGCATCCGGTTTCGTTTGTGTACAGCACGGTGGTTCAGCAGGCCATCGTCGCCGGCGGGCGAGCGGGCTTCAAAATTCCCAGTCCCGATCTGCGCGACAGTCAGCAGCGGGTGCAGTGCACCACCTGTCATGACCCTCACGATGACCGGGGCCAGTATTCCGATGTTCCGCCATTTTGGAGAATTGTTTCAGCCACTTCCGCCAACTCTTATGACGACCTCTGCAAACATTGTCATGGACCCATCGTAACTTCCGACGCGCACCACACTGTCGACTTTCCACGATGAAGGCATTTGTAATGAAAATGTTGGGCTCTCTCTTGGTCATTCCTGTTCTATTTTTTGTTGGATTAAACTTGTTTTCACCGGTTTTTATCGCTCAGGCGCAAGATAACAAACAATCCAAACTGCAAGGTTCGCACGGTGATCCTTCTGTGCTGCCCAAGACCTGCCGCAGTTGCCACCGTGGCATGACCATGAAGATCACTGGAGACGAGCAGGTTTGCCTGCAGTGCCACGGTTCGGCCCAGGATCGGCAGAACATGGTTTCCCGGGGTTATCTGAAGGCGACGGCGATCGGGGACGTGCGGGATATTGGCGAGGCGTTGCGCAAGCCTTACCGTCACCCGGTGCTGACCGTGCGCGGGGTGCATCAGGGGGGGGAGACCCTGCCCGAGGAAGTCAGCAACGCCGCCCGTCATGCCGAGTGCGTCGACTGCCACGAATCCCACGAAGTCGAAAAGGGCAAGCCCTTTCGCGGGCTGAAAGGCCGGCGCATCGGCAACTTTGTCGCCGAGATCGACAAAGAATACGAACTCTGCTACAAATGCCATTCCTCCAACGCCAACCTGCCGACCGACGCGACCAACAAACACGCCGAATTCAAGATCACCAATCCTTCCTTTCATCCGATCGAAGGGGAGGGGCGCAACCATTACGTCATCAGCCTGATGGAACCCTACAACGAGCGGGAGGATCAGCCGGAGGATATCTCTCTTTTGACCTGTAGCGACTGTCACGGCAACGACGACCCCAACGGTCCGAAGGGGCCGCACGGCTCCACCTACGAGGGGCTTTTGGTGCGCAACTACGAAATGGAGGACCAGCGGCCGGAAAGCCCCCAGGCCTACGCCCTCTGTTACCGCTGCCATGACCGCAACAGTATTCTCGGCAACGAAAGTTTTCCCTATCATGCCCTGCATATCGTCGGCAATCCCGGGACCAACGAGCTGGGAACCTCCTGTTTCACCTGTCACGATGCCCACGGCAGCACCAAATATCAGTATCTGATCCGTTTCAACGAAGAGATCGTCAGTTTCAACGAAGACGACAAGCTCGAATTCCGGGCCTCGGGAGTGGCATCGCGCCATGGGGAGTGTCTGCTCAACTGTCACGGCGTAGAGCATAATCCCCGTTCCTACTAAATGGCTCGAAACGTGAAACAGCCTCGGCCAATGCCCGGAAAAGTCCTCTGTCATCTTGAAATCCTTACGCATTCGGGTTTCTAATTTTTAGCCTCTGTGATACCTTGACCCCCTATGGCGAGCTTTATCTGTAAAGTCGGCACCTCCGACGGCCGCATCATTGAAAAGGAGTTCGAGGCGACCCACGGGGATCTTCTGCGGGAAAATCTCGAAGCCCAGGGCTTTCACGTCTTTCAGATCCGCAGGAAGGGTCTGCGCCCCGCATCCATGGGGCTTTCTTTCGGCCCCCAGTTCGGCGGACGGCGCTTTTTGTCCTTCAATCAGGAACTGCTGGTGTTGATCCGTTCGGGGCTGCCGATTCTGCAAGTGCTCGACGCGATTATCGAGCGCATGGAGCCGGGGAAGGTGCTGGAGGTGCTGCGGGAGATCCGTGACGACGTCAAGGGGGGCGGATCGCTCTCCGAGGCCTTCGCCAAGTTCCCGCGCTTCTTCCCGACGCTTTACGTGGCTTCGGTGCGGGCCGGGGAAAAGACCGGGGATCTGCCGGTGACCCTGGGCCGCTACATCGCCTACCAGAAGCGCGTCGAAGCCCTCAAGGGGCGGGTCAAGGGGGCGGCTTTCTATCCCCTGCTGTTGAGCGGGGCGGTGATCGTGGTCGTCCTCTTTCTCATGCTCTTCGTGGTTCCCCGCTTTACCCAGATCTACGCTGATGCCAACGCCCAGTTGCCGCTGATCACGCGCGTGCTCATCGGCTTTACGGAAGTGCTGACCGAAGGCTTGCCCTTCGCCGTGCCGCTCTTGGTGGCCCTGGCTTTTGCCCTGCGGATGTTCATCCGCACCGAGCGCGGCGCCCTGCTCTTCGACCGGAGCAAGCTGGCCGTTCCCTTTTTCGGCCGACTGCTCGGCGACTATGCCATTTCCAGCTTCTGCCGTACCTTCGCCACAACCCTGGCGAGCGGCATTCCCGTCGTCGAGTCCATGCGCATGTCCCGGGGCACCCTGAACAACCGTCTGCTGGAAAACCGCCTGACAGTCGCAACCCGGCGGGTGGAGGAGGGGTCGACCATCGCGTCCTCCCTGGAACAGGCCGTTTTTTTTCCGAGCCTGGCCCTGCGCATGATCGGCGTCGGGGAAACGACCGGGGCACTGGCCGACATGCTCAACGATGTCGCCGAATTTTACGAAGGGGAGGTCGAACGGCGCCTCGACCGTCTGACCACCCTGGTCGAGCCGATCATGATGCTGACCATGGGTCTGCTCATCGGCGGCATCATCGTCGCCATGTATGTGCCGATTTTCCAGCTGGCGGGAACCGTGCGTTAATGGGCTGATCAAAAACGCCCATTCGCGGCGTTGCCCTCATCCTCGTCGCTGCAATGTACCTTACAGGTACGATTCGCTCCTCGAATTTCGGGCGCCTTGCGCCTGGGCATTTTTGATCAGCCCGGGTAACGCTGATGAACTATCGCGAGAACCTTTCATGGTGAATTTCGAACGGAAAAAAATCGGCGAAATCCTGGTCTCCATGGGGACCATCACCCCGGCGGAAATCCGTCTGGTGCTGGAACGCATGCAGGCGCGCGGAGAGAATTTCGGCAGCACCGGCGTCGCCGAGGGGATTTTTTCCGCCGAGGCCCTCGCGCAGGCCCTGGCTCGTCAGTTTAACCTGGAATATGTCAACCTGGAGCATTTCATCCCCGACCCTGAACTGCTGTCGTCCCTGCCGGCGGGGATGGCCACGCGCTACCGTTTCCTCCCCATCAGTCGCGACGAGCAGGGGATGGTGGTGGCCATCGCCGATCCCACCGACGTGGCGACGCGGGAAAGTCTCGAACTGCTGCTCGACATCCCGCTCATCCTGCGGGTGGCGGTGGAGGGCAAGATCCTCCGGATTCTGGAGCGGGCCGAGGGGACCAAGCATGTGCTCGACGAGGTTTCCGAGGATTTCAAACTGCAACTGGTCAAGGAGACGGACAAGGGGGAAGAAGTCCTCTCCCTGGAAAAACTCACCGCCGACACCAGCCCGATCATTCGTCTCATCGATTCGACCCTCTATGACGCCCTCAACAAGCGCGCCAGCGACATCCATATCGAAGCCGGGCAGGACGGCGTTAATATCAAATATCGCATCGACGGCGTTCTCTACCGCGCCACCGAGCCCCTCGACAGTCGTTTCCAGGGACCGATCATCTCCCGTATCAAGGTCATGAGCGAGCTCGACATCTCCGAGCGGCGGGTGCCCCAGGACGGTCGATTCAAGGTGCGCATCGGCGGGCGTTCCATCGACTTCCGCGTCTCCATCATGCCGAGTATCTTCGGCGAGGATGCGGTCATCCGGATACTTGACAAGGAGACCATCGCGACCGACCTCAAGGGCCTGACCCTCGAAGTCCTCGGTTTCCCCGAGCGCGAACTGACCCGCTTCCGCCGCCTGATCCGCGAACCCTACGGCATGGTGCTGGTGACCGGACCGACCGGAAGCGGCAAAACCACTTCCCTCTATGCCGCCCTTTCCGAGATTCATTCGGAAGAGGAGAAGATCATCACCATCGAAGACCCGGTGGAGTAC
>DIVU01000347.1:11746-16843 GCA_002423365.1 Desulfuromonadaceae bacterium UBA6124
CACGCCAACAACGTCTTCGACGTGCTCGGTCGTTTTCTGCACATGGGGATCGATCCCTACAACTTCGTCTCCTGCCTGAACTGCGTTGTCGCCCAGCGCCTGGTGCGGAAAATCTGTCCGCACTGCAAGCACGAAGTGCGCTACGATCGCCAGACCCTGGAGGAATCGGGGCTCAATGCCGATCAGTACCTGGATCATCCCTTCTATGAGGGAAACGGTTGCAAGGAGTGCAACGGCATGGGCTATCAGGGGCGCAGCGCCATTGTCGAACTGCTCGAACTCAACGACGAAATCCGCGAACTGCTGGTCAACAAGGTTCCCGTTTCCCAGCTCAAGAAGGCGGCGTTGGCCGGCGGCACCCGGTTTTTACGGGAGTCGGCGGTGGAGAAGGTGCTCTTCGGCATTTCCACCCTCAAGGAGATCAACCGCGTGACCTTCGTCGAAAAGGTGGAAACGGCATGATCCGGAGAACCTTTCTCGGGCTCGACCTCTGTGGCCGACAATTGCAGGCGGTGGCGCTGCGGCGTCGGGGAACCAAGGCGCCGGCCCTGGTCGATGCGCGCCTTGCGACCTTTTCGGAGGATTGCTGGTTGCTGTCGGTGCGCGAACCGAATATTCGCGATCGGGCCGCTTTTATCGCGGCGGTGAAAGGCGTCCTCGACCCCATCGCCCGGGGGGAGGATCGGATCGCCCTTTCCCTTCCCGACCCCCTGGGGAGGATCCTGCTGGCCGAGGTGGAAACCGCCTTCAAATCCCACCAGGAAGGGATCGAGGTGCTCAAGTGGCAGCTGAAGAAGAGCCTGCCCGCCGAACCTCGGGAGGTCAGGCTTGATTATCAGGTGGTGGAAAAGACCGAGACGGGGCGCTATCGGGTGCTGGTTTCCCTGATGCTTGGCGGCGTTCTGCAACAATACGAGGAGGTCTTGGCCGAGGCCGGCTACCATCCCGTCGTCATCGATTTTCATGCCATGCATCGCTATAATTTCTACCGTCCCCGCTTCGACCTAGGGGAGGATTTCATTCTCGCGGGGGTCGATGGCGACCTCCTCGGTTTGCAGCTTTTTCAGGGTAAAATACCGGTATTCCAACGCCATAAGCGGATCTCAGGGGCGTTCGAAGAGATCTTTCAGGAAATCAACCTCTCCTTTGCCTCGGTTCGGGAAAGTTTTCCCGGTTTTCAGCGGGCTGGGGTTTTCCTGCACGCCTCACCGCCGGCGACCGCGCTTATGGAAGTTCTCAAGGCGGCCTTCGAGCGCGAGGTCCGGTTGCTCGATCCGAAAATCGAACAACTGGCGCCCTTCCCCCTGCCCCAGCTGTTGAACGGCGGCACCCATCTGGCGGCGGCCATCGGCGCGGCCGAGCGTCTGCTCTGAGGATCGCCATGAAACTCACCCTCAACCTCGCCAGCCGTACATACCTCAATCGCCGGGCCCTGCGTTTTGTCTATGGGGTTGTCGCCCTTCTCCTTCTGTTGCTGCTGGGGGCCCTGGTCTACGGCTATCTCCGGGACTACCGCCAACTCGGACAGGTCGAGCAGTGGTTGGTCGAACTGGAGACGCGTGGGGGGATTGAGAGCGCGCCAAAGCGCCCGCCTCTGAGCGCCACGGAGCGTGAGCGGCTGCTCTCCGATGTGGACTTCGCCAACGGCATCCTGCGGATGGATGGATTCCGCTGGACTCGCCTGCTCGACCAATTGGAGGGCGTGCTCCCCGAAACTGTGGGCATCCAGGCGATTCGCCCCGATTATGCCAAGGGCTCGTTCAGTCTCACCGGCCAGGCCCGCGACCTCGATGCCCTGCGTCAGTTTCTCGATAACTTGAGCGCCTCGCCGGAGTTCAGCGATGTCTACCTGCTGCAACAGGCCTGGCGGGAAAACCCGTCCGGGGGGGGGCTGCTCGGATTCTCCCTGGAAGTGAAAGGGGCTTTCTGATATGACCGGAAATTCCCTGCTTCGTGCCGCCTGGCGCATGAACAAGACGGTGCCGGTTCTGCTTCTGCTTCTGCTGTTCGTCGACATGGGCGCCTGGGCCGGCCTGCGTTTCCGGATGACGCCACGCCTGGAGACGCTGGAGCAAACCTACCTGCAACGCCAGGAGGAGGTGCGCCGGTTGCAAAAGGAAGGGCGCGCGCCGCGACAGGAGGAAGACAGTCTGGTCCTCGCCGAAGAGGATCTGGCGTCCTTCTGGCAGGCGATTCCCCATCGGGCGGAACTTTCCGGGCTGCTCGGCGAGCTTTTCACTTTGGCCGATGAGGCGGGGTTACGGATCGATCAGGTCGGTTACGACCCCCAGGCTGTGGAAGGGCGGCGATTGCTGCGTTATTCCCTGGGGTTTTCGGTGAGCGGGAGCTATCTTCAGGTCAAGCGCTTCGTTCATGCCCTGGAGGAGTCGCCCCGGCTCATCGCCCTCGAATCCCTGACCCTGAGCGGCACCGACGATGAGGACACCGGGGATGTGACCCTGAACATCAAGCTTTCAACCCTCTTTCGCACGGAGGAGCCATGAATCGCAAGACTTGGCTGCTCGGCGGATTGGCGCTTTTGCTCGGTTTATCCTTGGCCTATGCCTGGTGGGCCATGCCCCGCCAGGAACGGGTGCCGGCGAAACCGACGGGCCGCCCCCGGGCCCTGGCCAAGAGTTCGGGCGAGCCCGAAAAGGCGGCGGCGTTGGAGCCGCGGGTGCGCCTGGACATTCTCGAACGGGCCGGCGCGTCCTTCAGCGAACCGAGTCGGGATATCTTCCGGCTGACGGTGAACGCTCCCCTTTCGTCGATCTCCGACCCCGAGTCCGATCCCGAGCCGGTGGTCGAGGATATCAGCTTCCCGCCCCCCCCGACCTTCCCCTCGCTGGAGGGAGGCGGTGCGGCGGCAAACGCGACGGCGCGTTTCGCCTATCTGGGGGGCCTTGATAAGGATGGGGTTAAAAAGTTTTTTCTGGGGGTGAAAGGCGAAATTTTCATCGTCCAGGTCGGAGAATCTTTTGGTCCCGCCGGGGAATTTCAGGTGGAAGAGGCGACCCGGGACACTCTGGTGGTGCGCCAGGATGGGCGACCCGTGACCCTGTCGCTGGCCGACACCTCGCAACAGACGGCTTCCCTTTCCGATCGGACGAATCGGCCGTNNGAGGACGAGGGGGTGGACGAGGACGAGGATGTCGACGTTGACATGGCGGAGGAACCCCCTCCGGAGGAGGAGCCCCCGCCGCCGCCCGGGTCGCGGCCAGCGGTCGAACCGGTCGATCCGAACACGGGGTCGATGAGTACCTTGCAGCTGAGGAGCACCATCCAATGACGAATATGCATTTCGCTTTCCGCAACTTCG
Source organism: Desulfuromonadaceae bacterium UBA6124 (assembly GCA_002423365.1). Lineage (GTDB taxonomy): Bacteria > Desulfobacterota > Desulfuromonadia > Desulfuromonadales > Trichloromonadaceae > Trichloromonas. The sequence continues at coordinate 15,066 of DIVU01000347.1, forward strand.
CCTTTCTGCTGCTGTTCTTGTCGCTGGCGGGCTGCGGCGGCACGCGGGCTTTCAAGGTCGGGGAAGACCTGAACCGGCAGGGGCGTTACGAAGAGGCGGTGGTTAAATTCGCCGAGGCGGTGGAACGCTCCCCCGAAAGCCGGGAGTATCGCCTCGGTCTGCTCAAGGCCAAGGTTCGGGCGGCCCAGGAGCGGCTTGCCGAGGGCCGGCGACTGGCTGGACTCGGCCAGTACGATGGCGCCCTTTATGAGTTGCGACAGGCGCGGTCTTTGGACCCCACCCTCGTCGTGGCCGGCCAGGAACTGGAACGGGTCGAGTCGCTGGCCGAGGCGGAAAAACTTCTTGCCGAAGCGGAAGGTTTCTACCGGGCGCGGCGTTACGGCAATGCCAAGGTCTCCCTCACCCGGCTGCTGGAGATCAGCCCCGGTCATCCCCGGGCGCTGGAGCTACAGGAGCAGGTGCAAAAGAGTGCCGGCACCCTCATGGACGGTTTCGAGCTCGACGTCGATTCGGACACGACCATCACCCTGACCTTCAAATCGGCCAAGACCAAGGAGGTTTTCGGCATCCTCTCCAAGCTGTCGGGGATCAACTTCATCTTCGACGAGGAGATGAAGGAGCAGACCGTCTCTCTTTCCTTCGAGAAGGCGACCTTCGCCCAGGCCCTGGAACTGCTGCTGCGCATGAACGGCTTGGGCAAGAAGGTGCTCAACAGCAAGACCATCATCATCTACAGCAATAGCAAGGAGAAGGCCAAGCAGTACGAGGATCACATCATCCAGACCTTCTACCTGTCGCATATCGACGCCAAGAAGGCGGTCAACATGCTGCGCACCATGCTGCAGCTGCGCAAGATCTATGTCCACGAGGAACTCAACGCCCTGGTCATCCGCGATACGCCGCAGGTCATCAAGCTCGCCCAGCAGATCATCGAGGCCGCCGACCGGGGGGACGCGGAGGTGGTTCTCGATCTGGAACTGGTCGAGGTGACCCACAACAACGAGTTGAAGATCGGCCCGACCCTGAGCACAAATTCGGTCAGCGTCGGCTTCAGCGCGCCGGGCTCCGGAAGGATCGTTGCCGATACTTTGACACCTGGATCGACGAGCCTTACCATCGGTAATGGTGAAGATGGGACCGACATTACCGGCGGAGTGAATAACCTGATTCAAAGCCTGAACGGCCTGCAGACCTTCTACACCCTGCCGACCGCGACCTTCGACGTGCTGCGCAAACTGACCGATTCGGAGATCCTGGCCAATCCCAGCATCCGGGTGAAAAACAAGGAAAAGGCCAAGGTCCACATCGGCAGCCGCGAGCCGGTCATCACCGTGACCATCAACGGCGATCAGACCTCGGAGAACATCCAGTATGTGGATGTCGGGGTCAAGCTCGACGTCGAGCCGCTGATCCAGCTCGACAATACGGTGGTGACCAAGCTCAACCTCGAAGTCAGTAACGCCACCCGGTTGGCCGCGCTGAAGAGCGGCACCACGCCGCTGGTCATCTCCACCACCAACGCCACCACCGCGCTGGTCCTCAAGGACGGTGAGCAGACGGTGATCGGCGGTCTGTTGCGGGACGACAATTCGAAAAGCAAGACGACCATCCCCTTCCTCGGGGANNATCCCCCTGCTCGGGAAGCTTTTCACCGGGCACAACAACAACAAGACCAAGCGCGAGATTCTCCTTTCCATCACCCCCCATATCGTGAAGAAGCTCGATATGCCGGAAGCGGCCGTCGCCAGTATCTGGTCGGGTGGGGAGGACGAGTTGCG
>DIVU01000384.1 GCA_002423365.1 Desulfuromonadaceae bacterium UBA6124
GGAACTTTCTGAAACATGGGCATTCTCCTTGATGAAATCGCAATCGGGCAAACTCCCCTAACTCCGCCGCCATCCTACACCAGAGAACAGCTTTCGCAAAGTCGGAGCAGTCGGAGCATGGCAAAGGGGGGAAAGCTCTTGCCGCACTTAGGTTGCTTCCGGCGCGAAACCCCCGTATACTCGCACTAACCGTCAGGAGAATGCCGACATGGTCGAAAATCATAGTGATATCATAAAGTTTTTGGCGAGCCACAAAGAGGAGTTGGGGCATCGTTTCGGCGTGACGAGTATCGGGCTCTTCGGTAGCCATGCCCGTTCCGAGGCTCGTGAGGATTCCGACATCGACATTGCCGTCGAACTGCGCCCGGAACATAAATCGCTGCGGAACTTCCTGGGACTGCGGCGCTACCTGGAGCAGCAGCTGGGGCGGCCAGTCGATCTGGGAATCGAAAGCGCCCTGAAACCCCAGGTCAGAGAAGAAATCGCCAAGGAAATCATCCATGTCTAAACGCTCGGACCAGCTCTACTGCCGAGACATTATCGAAGCGGGCGCGGCGATCCAAAGCTATGTCGAAGGGATTGACTTCGGCGCTTTCATGAAGAACCGCATGCGCTATTCGGCGGTGATCCGCGAGTTCGAGATAATAGGCGAAGCCGTGGGGAAACTGTCGCCCACATTGAAACAGGCCTGCCCGGAAGTTCCTTGGCAAGACATCAAAGATTTCCGTAATCTGCTGACCCATGAATATTTCGGCGTCGATCTGGAGATAGTCTGGAATACGGTTCGAGATGAGTTGCCGCACTTGATGGCAGCGATTCAAGCGATGGAGAATGGAGTTAGGTAAACTGTCCCCGGAATTTGCCACATCAAGCGCGCCCAACGCATGGTCGCGGAATTGGAGATCGAACCATGAGCAAAGCAAAGACAGCAACCACACTCATCCCCTTCGATGCGGCCCGTTATCTGAAAGACGAGGCAGCCATTGCCGAATACATGACCGCCGTGCTCGAAACCGACGACCCCGACCTGCTTTTGCTCGCACTTGGCGATGTCGCTCGCGCGCGGGATGGCGCAGGTCGCCAAGGATTCCGGCCTTGGCCGTGAAAGCCTGTACAAAGCGCTCGCCCCAGGCGCCAAACCGAGATTCGACACCATAGTTAAAGTTGCACACGCGCTTGGCGTCCGCCTCTCCGCCCAACCACTGCATACGACATCAGAGTCTGACAACACGCACAAGCTGACGGGGTGATGCGGTCTTGGGCAGTTCCGGTGCCATCATACTCAACCGAGGGGTCAAACCGGGCGGCCACTGGTTCGCCCTTTTCCAGCTAACGAAAATTCTCGTTTGCCAAACCCCTTCCCGATGGTATCGTAAACCATATGGCGACTAAACTTCTGCATCGTTCTCGCTTCATCTACTCCGATGGCGCGCTCCGCGAGATGGTGCTTTGGCAGGTGCCGCATACCACGCATCACCCTCGCGGCCTTAAATATCGACTTTATTACGGGGATGCCGAAGGGCGCTGTCTTGTTCGTTATGATAACGAACGGGGCAAAGGCGATCACCGCCACCTTGCGACAAGGAAGAGCCTTATCCGTTCCGCGACGTGGAGACGCTGGTCGCCGATTTCCTGAACGACATCCGGCAACTTCGGGGAGGACAACCATGAACGACAAGAAAATCGGCATCGGTATCGGTATCGGCGACGCGAACGAAACGGCCCAGGAATTCGTCAAGGCCTGGCACCGCGCGGAAGCCGGCGAACCCGCCGAGGAACCGGTGGAGCGCCTCTATTTCCAGGATCTTTCGACCCTGCTGCAAACCCTCACCCCGCGCCGTCTGGAACTGCTCAAAAAACTCCATCAAACCGGCCCGTCCAGCGTTCGCGCCCTGGCCAAAACCCTTCTGCGCGACTACAAGAACGTGCATCAGGACATCGCGGTGCTGGAACGGGCGGGGTTGGTGGTGCGAACCGCCGACCGGCGGCTGAGCGCGCCTTGGGGAAAAGTCGTGGCGGAGATCAGTCTGGCGGCCTGAAATTCGCAAACAATGCGGGATTGTCGGGCTATTCCCCGGGAAGAATCTCAGCAGTTTCCTTTCTTGACATATGCATAAAATATGCATAATCTATTGCTATGAAAATCACCTTCGACCTTAAGAAGGCGGCCTCGAACTTCAGAAAACACGGTGTCCGGTTCTCCGATGCCGAATCCGTGCTCTTCGATCCCATGGCTTTGACCCGCGAAGATGAGGATGCCGAGGATGAACAGCGATTCGTTTCTATCGGCACAGATGCCACGGGCACAATCCTGGTGGTCGTTTTTACTGATCGCGGCGAAGAGATCCGCCTGATTTCAGCCCGTCGCGCAAGGGCCAAAGAAAGGGCTTACTATGAAGGCTGAGTACGATTTTTCAAAAGCAAAACGTGGCGCCGTGGTCCCGCAACCTGGGAAAACCAGAATCACCATCTATCTGGACGACAGCGTGATTGAAGAGTTCCGCACGCGGGCCGAATTCGCCGGGAAAGGGTATCAGACCATGATTAATGACGCCCTCAAGGAGTATCTTGCCAAGGACACCGACACCCTCGAAGAGTTGCTGCGAAAGGTCATCCGGGAGGAAATGGGGCGAGCCGCCTGAATAGGACCCGCCCCCAACCCGGACCCGTCAAAACGCCGCTTCAGGAGTTAAGCCCCTGGGCGGCGTTGTCTCTTACGGTGAAGGTTCTGCGGATGTGGACCCACTACGAATAAGGGCCGGCCAGCATTCCAGAGGAACCTTCACTCCTTCATCTTACGGGATTTAAGTCATGAGCAAACCCTCCATCAACCAAAACGCGGGACGCCACTTTCTCACCGAC
>DIVU01000393.1 GCA_002423365.1 Desulfuromonadaceae bacterium UBA6124
TTCCTCGCCCTGTCGCTGCTCACCTCCTGCGGCGGCGGCCACCCCCTCGACCGGATGAAATCGGGGATCTCCCGCTTCGCTGAAGAAAAATTCCGCAACAGTCTTGCCGGGCAACTGGTCAAAGGGCTGGGTCAGGGGATTCACCTGGTCGCGAACGAACTGGCCCGTCCCGGCGGCTATCTCGACAACCCGCTGGTTCGCATCCTGCTGCCGCCGCCGGTGAATCTCGCCCTCGGCCTGATCCGCGACATCCAGGCCAAGCCCGATGTCAATCCCCTGCTCATCGTCATGAACCGCGCGGCGGAAACCGCCGTCCCCGGCGCCGTACCCGTCCTGCTTGCCGCCCTTGACCAGATCGACGCCATTCGGGCGCGGGGCCTGCTCGACGCCGGGAAAACCGCCGCCACCGACTATCTGAAAGAACAGACCGAAAGCAAACTCAAGGAAACCCTAACCCCGGTGGTCATGGAGACCCTGGCCAAAAACAGCGGTCTCGTTCAGTACGGGCAACTTCTCGCCACGCTCCATGCCCAACAGCAAGTGCGGGAGCCTGACCCGGCCGCGCCACCGACTTTCGACGAACCCCAAGTCGATCTCGCCGACTATGTCACCCAACAGACGATCAACGGCCTGTTTAAAGCCATCGGCGTCGAGGAGGAACGAATCCGCGACGACTTGGACCGCACCGAGTTGGATCTGCCGGAGATGCTCAAACCCGCGGAAGAGAGATCCTGAATGCAAAAATCCCCGCCTAGCAGCGGGGATTTTTTATTTCGGAAACTTTGGGGAGGGGGTCAGCGGGATGTGGAAGAGGTTTTGTAGAGCAGCATCTGGAGACCCAAGGTCACTCCGGCGATTACGCCGATCACGATCAAAAATGTCATCATGGTCGAACTCCTTTCCTCAGGGGGAAGTGGCCGGACCGCGATTTCGCGGTGGCGTGATGGTTTATTATCCACAAAACAAAACAACGTTAGTTATTATCAAGAAAAATCATTCGCAAAATCAGCATGGTTAAACACTATCAAAAGACTAAACATAGAATCAAGAAAAAAATAGAACATTTTTTGATTTTTGTCAAAACACATCTCGACGCTCATAAACCCGCATATCTCGCATAAAAAAAGGGGCGAAAACGCCCCTTCATTCGTACCGAACTTCCATCAGACAGAGCCCCTGCGGCGGCGCGGTGCGCCCCGGCCGCAGTCCCGGATCCCCTCGCAGCAGCCCGGCAAGATCGTCGAGGGTCAGCTTGCCCCAGCCGATCTCCACCAGGGTACCGGCCATGATCCGCACCATGTTGCGGAGAAAGCCCGAGCCCCTGACATCGATATGCAGCAACTCCCCCTCCCGAACAAGTTCTACCGATTGCATTTCCCGCACCGTGGTCACGGCATCGCAACCCGAGGTGCGAAAAGCGGCAAAATCGTGGCTGCCGACCATCAACGCGGCGGCCTGCCGCATGTGTTCCTCGTCGAGGGGGCGCGGCACATGCCAGGCACGACGCGCCGCCAGGGGGGAGCGCACCGGCGCGGTGTGCAAGCTGTAGCGGTACCACTTTCCCCGGGCATCGAAGCGGGCATGGAAATCGTCCGGGGCTTCAGCCGCCGCGCGCACGGCGATATCCGCCGGCAGTAGGCAGTTGAGCCCTTCGCGATAGGCGCTCATTGGCAACTCGCGCTCGGTGCGGAAGTGCGCCACCATCCCCCGGGCATGGACTCCGGCATCGGTCCGCCCCGACGAGGTCAGGCGCACAGCGCCGCCGAGCAGCCGCGCCAGGGCCTCTTCCAACACCTGCTGCACGGCCGTGCCGTTGGTCTGGATCTGCCAGCCGACATAGGCGGTGCCGTCATATTCGATGGTCAGACGGATGGTTTTCATACAATTTCGCAACGAAAGGAAAGAGATCAGAGATAGCCCCAGATGAGCAGCAACGCCAAGAGCGCAGCGGTAGCCAGGGGACGGTTCCAAGGGGATGGGGCGAAGGTCGCCGAGCCGATGGGATCGGAAGATTCACCGACCGCGACATCGGCGCGAGCCAGGGCGTCGGCGCGGTCGACCAGGCCCAGGATCAACGGCGCCAGCATGCGCGCCGCCAACCGTCCCCGCGCCGCCAGGGGGCCCCGGCCAAGCTCCTCGCCCCGGGCCCGGAAGGCCGCGACCTGCAAGGCCGCCTCCTCCCGCAGCAAGGGGATGAAACGCAGCACCAGCTGCCCGAGGCGGATCGGTTCCGTCACCGGCAGACCCAAGCGGCGCAAGGGCAAAAGGAGCGCGGCGACGGCGGCGGCCAGCACCTCGACGGAGGTGGTCAGGGTCAGGAGCGAGGAAAAGGTCATCGCCAGCAGCAGTTGAACACAGACGGTGAGCCCGCGCAGAAGCCCGTCGTAGGACAAAAATTCGAGGCCAAAGAGGGTCCGGCCGGGAGTCAGAAAAAGGTGCAGCAGCAGGGTAAAGAGCAGCAGCCAGCGCATGGAACGGAGGCTCCGTAAAGCGAGTCGCCAGCGCAGTCCCGAAAGGATAAAGAGGGTGATAAAGCAAAAGGCCAGAGCCGCCAGCCGCGCCGGGACATCGGTGGCGAAGCTCGCGACCGCGAAAAGAGGCAGGACGCAGAGCTTGAGCCGGGCATCGAGAAGATGTAAAGGAGAATCCCCCGGCACATAGCGCCCCAGCATCAGATCAACCAGCACCGGCGCCCCTCCTCATCCCTCACGCCCTAAAAGCAGCAATTCCGCCACCCGTACCGCCGGCAGAGCCGCGCCGGCCCGCAGGTTATCCGCCGCCAGCCAGAGATCGAGCCCGCCGGGGCGGGAGCCGTCGACGCGCAGACGCCCGACCTGCACCTCATCCTGACCGGCGGCATCGACCGGCGTCGGATAATCCCCCTCGGCCGGCTCATCGATCAGGGCCACGCCGGGGGTCGCGGCCAGTGCCGCGCGGGCCTGATGCAGAGTGATCGCACCTTGCGCCTCGATATTCACCGCCGCGCTGTAACCGTAAAAAACCGGAACCCGAACCGCCGTGGCACTGACTCCCAACTCGGGAAGATCGAGCAGCCGCCGCAGGTCGCGAACCAGCGCTGACTCTTCGGCATCCACCCCATCGGCATCGAAAGGGCCATTTTGCGGCAGGCAGTTGAAGGCGATCTGCCGGGGAAAGACCTTGGCGTCGCAGGGACGGCCATTGAGCAATTCCCCGCACTGCACCCGTAGCTCGTCGATCCCCGCCTGGCCGGCCCCGGAAACCGCCTGCACGCTCGTTACCACCAGGCGCCGCAGGGGGATGAGCTGATGCAGTGGCTTGAGCGCCACGGCCAGGGCCGCGGCCGCCGCGCCGGGGATGGCGATGATTTTCTTGCCCCGGGCCCGGGCGATTTCCCGGGGATTAACCTCCGGCAGCACCAGCGGCACATCGGCATCCCTACGCCAAGCGTCGGAGAGATCGATGCAGACTGACCCGGCGCGGGCTGCGATGGGGCAGAAACGCGCGCTGACGGCAGTCGGCACACAGAAGAAAGCGAGGTCGATGCCGGCGAAGGACTCCTCGTCCAGACTTTGCACCAGCACCGAGTCCCCGCGAAAGTCGAGAAACTCACCGTCGGAACGCTCCGAAGCCAGTAAGCATAATTGAGCCACGGGGAAATCACGTTCTTCAAGGATTTCGAGCAACTGCCGACCGACAGCGCCGGTGGCGCCGACCACGGCGATATTGAATTCTTTGGACATGGATTTGAGACTCCCTGGATTTCTTCGGGGATGAAAAAAAGTAAGGCACGGAGAACCGCGATTCCCCGTGCCTTGTCTCTATGACTGTGGCAATTAAAGATTGGCGATTATCGCCGCGCCGATTTCGACGGTATTGACCTTCTTCTCACCGGCCTTGTTCTGGAAAATATCGCCGGTGCGGTAGCCCTGATTGAGGGTCTTTTCCACCGCCGCATCGATGGCGTCGGCCGCATCAACCATGGCGAAGGAGTAGCGCAGCATCATCGAGGTCGACAGGATCTGGGCGATGGGATTAGCGATCCCTTGGCCGGCGATGTCCGGGGCGCTGCCGCCGGAAGGCTCGTACATGCCGAAGGTGCCTTCGGCCAGGGAGGCCGAGGGGAGCATCCCCAGGGAGCCGGTCAGCATCGACGATTCGTCGCTCAGGATGTCGCCGAACATGTTCTCGCAGAGCAGCACGTCGAACTGCTTGGGCCAGCGCACCAGCTGCATGGCGCCGTTATCGACGTACATGTGGGAGAGCTGCACGTCGGGATATTCCTTGCCGATGCGGGTCACCACCTCGCGCCACAGGACCGAGGTCGAGAGTACGTTGGCCTTGTCGATGGAGCAGAGCTTCTTGTCGCGCTTCCGCGCCGCCTGGAAACCGACATGGGCGATGCGCTCGATTTCCGGCACGCTGTAGCGCATGGTGTCGACGCCGACCCTAGCATCCCCCTCCCCTTCGATTCCTTTGGGTTGGGAGAAGTAGATGCCGCCGGTCAGCTCGCGCACCACCAGCACGTTGAAGCCACCGGCGATGACTTCTTCCTTGAGGCTCGACGCACCGGTCAGGGCCGGAAAGATGATCGCCGGACGCAGGTTGGCGTAGAGGCCAAAGATCTTGCGCAGAGGCAGCAGGGCGCCGCGCTCGGGCTGCTCGTCGGGGGGCAGGCTCTCCCACTTGGGACCGCCGACCGAGCCGAAGAGAATAGCGTCGGAGGCTTTGCAGACGTCGATGGTCGTTTGCGGCAGGGCCTTGCCTTCAAGGTCGATCCCGGCGCCGCCGACATTGGCGAAGGTGCGCGCGAATTTTACGTCGAACTTCTTTTCAATGACATCCAGCACCTTCAGCGCCTCGGCCATCACCTCGGGGCCGATGCCGTCGCCGGGAAGAACCGCTACTTTGTACGTCTTTGCCATGCCTGCTCATCTCCTTTAGCACTACCAAATGATTTTCACGCCGGGTAAACGAAAAAGACAGATTTTTCAAACGGTTGCCAATAATAAAGAGGAGCGCGGGGACAAGTCAAACGTTTTTTGCCCAAAGCCCGACCAAGCCCTCCCCCCCGGAAAACGAATAACCACTACCAACCGAGTCCATCTGATTATTGCGTAAGCAGAACCATGCCTAAAGATTAGGCACCAACCGCGGTACTAAGTCGAAAACCCTCCCTCTAGCCCGGACCAATTTCCCCATAAGCAATGTAACTATCTGTAATAATTTTGTTTTTAATTTTTTATCAGATCTTGGCATTGACTATGCTCTACAGCTTGACACCAAACCTGTACGCAATGGCGCGTCGATGGTTGCAGCGGATGGCAAAGGCGCCGTTCTCCCCTGGGGGGAGCGACGCCTTTTTACATCTGGAAACAGAATATCGTTCAGAATTTTTTCCGGAACCAAGCCCGAGAAAGGGGGATTTACCATGAAACTGATCGACGCCATCGTCAAACCGTTCAAGTTGGACGAAGTGAAAAGCGCCCTCACCGAAATCGGCATCGAAGGCATAACCGTCGCCGAAGTCAAAGGCTTCGGCCGCCAGAAAGGCCATACCGAACTCTACCGGGGGGCCGAATACGTGGTGGACTTCATCCCGAAGGTCAGACTGTCCATCGCCGTTCCCGATGAAATGGCGGCCAAGGTGGTGGAAACCATCAAAGAGGCCGCCAAAACGGGCCGAATCGGCGACGGCAAGATCTTCATCCTGCCGCTGGAAGACGCGGTTCGTATTCGCACCGGGGAAACCGGGGAAGAAGCCATCTGAAATTAAGGATCTACACCTTTACGCAAAGCAGAACACCGCCCTAGGGAGGCATCATGAAAGAAAAACACCTGAGACACCTGATTTTCGGCTTCCTTGTGGCCGCGTGCATGACCCTGGCGCCCCTGCTGGGAGTCGCGGCGGAGGCGCCACCCGTCGCGCCCGTGCTGAACACTGGCGACACCGCCTGGATGCTCGTTGCCAGTGCCCTGGTGCTGGTGATGCTGCCGGGCCTGGCCCTCTTCTACGGCGGCATGGTCCGCTCGAAAAACGTCCTGTCGACCTTCATGCATTCCTTCGTCGCCATGGGCATTGTCGGCGTGCAGTGGGCGGTGATCGGCTACTCGCTGGCCTTCGGCCCCGACGCGGGGGGCGGCCTGGTCGGCGACTTCTCCAAGGCCATGCTGAGCGGATTGATCTCCTTCGCGGACGGCGTCCCCGTCTACGCCCTGTTTCAGAACGTGGCCACTGAAACCGGCTCGATTCCCGAGTACGTCTTCGCCATGTTCCAGTGCATGTTCGCCATGATTACCGTAGCCCTCATCTCCGGCGCGGTGGCCGAGCGGATCAAGTTTTCCGCCTGGTGCCTCTTCGTGCTGGCCTGGACCACCCTGGTTTACGATCCCCTCGCCCACTGGGTCTGGATGGTGGACGGCTGGCTCTTCAAGAAAGGTGCACTCGACTTCGCCGGCGGCACCGTTGTGCATCTCTCTTCCGGTATCTCGGCCTTGGCCCTGCTGATCTTCCTCGGCAAGCGCCGCGGCTTCCCCACCGAGCGGATGGCCCCCCACAGCCTGCCCCTCACCTTGCTCGGCGTCGGACTGCTTTGGTTCGGCTGGTTCGGCTTCAACGCCGGTTCGGCGGTGGTCGGGGTCAACACCTCCGACGCGGCGGGCGGCCTGGCGGGCCTGGCCTTCGCCACCACCACCATCGCCCCGGCCGCCGGCGGCCTGGCCTGGATGATCGCCGAATGGATGCACGCCGGCAAACCCTCGGCTCTCGGTTTCGGCTCCGGCGTCGTGGCCGGACTGGTCGGCATCACCCCGGCGGCCGGTTTCGTTCAACCTGGCGCGGCCATCGTCATCGGCCTCGGCGCCGGCGTCATCTGCTACCTCGGCGTGCGGATGAAAGCCAAGCTCAAATACGATGATTCCCTCGATGCCTTCGGCGTCCACGGTGTCGGCGGTACCTTCGGCGCCCTCGTCACCGGCGTCTTCGCCACCGTCGGCGCCACCGGCCTGCTCGCCGGCAACGTCGACCAGTTCGTCACCCAGGTGATCGGCGTCGTCGCCGCCGGCGCCTACGCCTTCACCGTCACCCTGGCCATCGCCTTCGTCATCAACAAAACCATCGGCCTGCGAGTGGAAAAAGAAGACGAAATCATGGGCCTCGATACCACCCAACATTCGGAAACGGCCTACAACTAACGCCAACTTGATTCCCGACAAAAAAACCGCCCTCGATTCCGGGGGCGGTTTTTTTTGCGCGAGCGGGCTCATTTTTCGATACCTGGATAAAAATGCCCGCAGCGTTGGCGGCGGCTGTCCTCCCTCACGATCAGGACAAGCCGGGAGCAACTGGGAAACAGGCTGGACTTTACCGCAGGTTTCGGCTAAACCTTAATCCAATCCTTCAGCCTTCCACCTTCAGCCTTCAGTCTGCTTTTCTATGTCCCTACTGCAAAACCCCATCGTCATTCTGCTCACGATCATCGTCCTTGGCGAACTGCTGGGCAAGGCGCGTCTGTGGAATCTCTCCCTCGGCCCCTCGGCGATCATTTTCGTTGCCCTGGCTTTCGGCCACTTCGGCTTTATCGTCCCCGCAGGGGTGCAGACCATCGGCCTCGCCCTCTTCATCTACGCTGTCGGCTTGCAGGCCGGTCCCGGCTTCGCCAGCTCCTTTCGCAGCCACGGCATCCCCATGACCCTTGCCGTGCTCTTCATCGCCCTCTGCGGCACCCTGGTCACCTGGGCCTGCTGCAAGATCTTCGGCTTTGACCCCGGCACCGGCGCCGGACTTCTTGCCGGAGCCATGACCAGCACCCCGTCCCTGGCGGCGGCGGTGGAGGTCGTCGGCCACGAACACGCCCCCGCCGCCTACGGCGTAACCTACGGCTTCGGCGTCATCGGCATGGCCATCCTGATCAAGCTGCTGCCGCGCCTGCTCCGGGCCGATATCCGCGCCGAGGAAGAGCGCCTGGCCCGAGAACTGGCGGAGGAAAACCCGCCGATCACCTCCATGCACATCGAGGTGAGCAATCCCAACCTCTTCGGCAAGCGCGTCGCCGACATTTTTCTCAAAAGCATCGCCCCGGTGACCATCACCCGTCTGCTCGCCAAGGACGCCGACGAGCCGGTGCTGGTCGGCGCCGACACTCTTTTGGAAGAGGGGGATCAGCTGCGGGTGGTGGGGCGTCCCGCCGACCTGGAAAAGGTACAGCTCTACATCGGCAAGCCGGTGGATCGGCAGATCGCCTTTGAACGGATGCTGGGGAAAAAGAGCATCGTCCTCTCCAAGCGTCAGTTCGCCGGCAGCACCCTCGGTTTTTTCAACTTCCGGGAAACCTTCAACGTGCAGGTGGCGCGCATCACCCGGAACGGCATGGACTTGCCGGCCGACGCCAACACCCGCCTGCATCTGGGGGATGTGCTCCATTTCGTCGGGGACGAGCGGGCAATGCGCAACATCAGCCGCATGCTTGGCAACGACCTAAAAGCCACCTACGACATCAGCCTGCTGCCGATTCTGGTGGGATTGCTGATCGGCCTTCTCCTCGGCAACCTGACCCTGCCCCTGCCTCTGGTCGGACCGCTCAAGCTCGGCACCACCGGCGGCACTCTGCTGACCGGCCTGCTCCTCGGCGCCCGCTACCAGACCGGCCCCTTGATCTGGGACCTCCCCGATGCCGGCAATCGGCTGATCCGCGATCTCGGGCTGGCACTCTTCATGGCGGCGGTCGGCACCTCGGCCGGGGTCACTTTCGTCGCCACGCTGCAGGAGCGGGGCTGGCCGCTGCTCGTTTCCGGCATGCTCGTCACCCTGGTGCCGGTGATCCTCGCCGCCCTGGTCGGGATGTATCTCCTGCGTATCCGCCTGCTGCGCCTGCTCGGCGCCTTGGTCGGCGGCATGACCAGCGCCTCGGGCCTGGCCGCCGCCAACGCCCTCTCCGCCACCCCCTACGCCGCCGCCGCCTACGCCACCGTCTACCCGGTGGCGCTCATCGGCAAAATCCTCGCGGTCAAGGTTCTGCTGCTGATCCTGCCGGGATAAAAAACGCGCGGCCCATCCATCGGACAGGCCGCGCGCCTCGCTTAAAAATCCATCGAAAACTATAATTACTGCTGATAAAGAAACTTGGAGCTGATCTCTTTGGCCCCTTGTGCTTCGTCGAGTTGCAGCATCTTCACCGTCCAGGCCAGACGCTACTACTCCTTCTTCCCCCGCCGCCTCTTCCCCGGCACGACCCAGCCAAAAACCAGCCCCTCCGCAATCATGCGCAGCTTATCCCAGGGAGAGTATGCCTCCTTCTCCGATGCCGGTTCACTGATGTCATGGAGCAGAAAATCGGCGATGACCTCTTTTGCCCGTGCTTCATAGGCCTCATCCACCATGATGGTCTTGCGGTTGAGAAATTCGATCTGGATGCCGACGTACAGCGAACCGAAATGATCGTTGTGGACGAAAAAAGGGATACCCTCGGCTTCTAACAGGCTTTTCGCCAGGGCGAGTTGCACTTCATTTTCGGGGGAGAAGAGTTTGATCAATTTTCACCTGCCTGTCCGGTGCCGCAAGGACGGTTGCACTTCGTCCTCCCACTAGCCCGGAACAAATGAAGCCGCTAACGGAAAGTTCTTCCACAAGCGGCTTCCGGTTTATCCCACGCCCGACTTCGATCCAGATCTAATCCAGCACCTCGACGTGGTTGATGACGATCGCTTCCTTGGGCACGTCGTCGTGCCCGGCGACTTTGCTGGTGGCTTGCTGTTCGATGGTGTAGACCACCTTCATACCGTCGACCACCTGGCCGAAAACGCAGTAGCCGAAATCCTGTTCGCTGGTGCCGGTGTTGTCGAGGAACTTGTTGTCCTCGGTGTTGATGAAGAACTGGGCGGCGGCGCTGTCGACTTCCGAGGTGCGAGCCATGGCAACGGTGCCGGTCTTGTTTTTCAGCTTGTTGCGGGCCTCGTTGACGATGGGGGGACGGGTCGGCTTTTCCTCCATCTCCGCGGTGTATCCGCCCCCCTGGATCATGAAACCCTTGATGACGCGATGAAAGATGGTGCCGTCGTAGTGCCCCGCCTTGGCGTAGGCGATGAAGTTCTCGACGGTGACGGGAGCCTGCTCGGCAAAAAGTTCGAGGACGATCTCGCCCAGGGAGGTGTCGATCTGGACGAGGGGGTTGGATGCGCTCATCGATGGTCCTTTCGTTACAGATATTCAAAAGATTTGACATCCCCCTTTTCAAAGGAGGAACGAGGGGAATTTTAACCTTTACGCACGAAGATTTCCCGTGCCAGCTCCTGGTCGACGGCGAACTCCGAATGACCGACCTTGAAGATGAAGGTCGGATAGGTGCGGCTGAGTTGCAGGGTATTGCCGGGCAAGACCCCCATGCTCATCAGCTTCTGCATCTTCTTCGGGTCGGTGGTGGAGAGGTAGGCAATCTCCCCGGTGCCGCCCGCCTTGAGTTCGGTCAGGGCGACAACGCCGGTCTCCCCGTGCCTGCGCGCTTCCTCGCAGCATTCACCGGGAGGAATCGGCTTGCCGTGGGGGCAGGTAGCCGGATGATTGAGCAGGGTGCAGAGTTTGGTATCGACGCCGAGGCGCAGCAGGTGCTCGAATTCGCAGGCCCGTTCGTCACCAGTCGTGCCCTTGAGATCGAGCACGTCCATGAGCAGGCGCTCGGCCAGGCGGTGGCGGCGCACGGTCATGCGCGCCTCCCCCCAGCCTTCCTGGCGCAGATAGACCCGCTCGCCTTTGATGTCGATATAGGCGAGCCGATCGAGTTCGCGCAACGCCTCGTCATCCGGTCCGACACCGAGGGTGCTGAGATGGGCGGAATTATCCCCCTCTTCTTCCGTGGCGATCCACAGGGCCTCAAGAATATCCTCGGCTTTTTCCGACAGATTCATGAATGGTCATCCTCTTGGTGAGTTTGGCTATTGGCCTCTTTTTTTTCCGCCAGTCGGCGCAGATAAGCGGGAGTCGCGGGGTTTTCGTGGCCACAATAGGGGCAGTGTATCTTACGACAGCCGCCCTTGCACAGCCCGCAGGATTGCTGGACGTGATCGGCGGGGATCTCCCGGCCGCAGAATCCGCATTTCATGAAAGCACCCCGGTGAAGAGCAGGAGCCGGTTCAATCCCCAGCCGACGGAAAAGGCGAGCAGGGTGACGAAGACGAAGATGCCTGCGGCGACCTTGCCGCCGCGCTCCTTGAACATGACCAGGAACTGGGCGACGCAGGGGACGAACAGGGTCAGGGTCACCGCCGCCACGGTCAGCTGCACCGGGTTGAGCAAGCCGGCGGATTGCAGGTCATAGAGCCCGGCGGCACCGAAATCACGGCGGAAGAAACCGAAGATGAAGGCGGCGGAGACCTCCGTCGGCAGGCCCAGAGCCAGCATCGCCGGGGACATGGCCTTGACCAGCCAGTCGAGGGCGCCGGTCATCTTACCGGCCCAGAGCATCACCGAAGCGAGAATGAAGAGCGGGAAAATTTCGAGAAAATACCACTGCATGCGCGTCAGGGTCTTGACCAGCACATTGCGCGGTTGGGGCATGCGCAGGGGGGGGATTTCCATGTAGAACATGGGCTGCTCCCCCGGCACCATCCGCGCCGACAGAAAGCCGATGAAGAGAAAGATCACCGCCAGGGTCAGCGACCAGACCAGCAGCGAACCCGGCACCTCGGAAAGCAGGCCGAGGATGACGCCGAGCTGGGCGCTACAGGGGATCGCCAAAGCCAGCAGGATGGTGGCGATGATGCGCTCGCGCACCGTTTCCAGGGTGCGGGTGACGATAGTCGCCATGGTGTCGCAGCCGAAACCGAGGACCAGGGGGATCACCGCCCGGCCGTTGAGACCGATGCGCTTGAAAAGGCGATCAACCAGCATCGCCAGCCGGGGGAAGTAGCCGGTGTCCTCGATCACCGAGAAGGCGATGAAAAAGGTGCCGACGATGGGCAGGACAATGGCAACGGCATAGCGCACGCCGAGGGTGAAAATGCCGTATTCCCCGACCAGCAGTTCATAAAGCCAGTTCCAGGGGAGGTAACGCGCTCCCAGGTCGACCACCCAGGGATTGATGATCTCCTCGAACAGCCGCCCTTCGAAAA
The DNA here is from genome assembly GCA_002423365.1 of Desulfuromonadaceae bacterium UBA6124. Taxonomy (GTDB): domain Bacteria; phylum Desulfobacterota; class Desulfuromonadia; order Desulfuromonadales; family Trichloromonadaceae; genus Trichloromonas. The sequence goes on from DIVU01000393.1 coordinate 12,082, forward strand.
GATCGACGATGGTCCCGGCGCCGAAGCCGCCGACGAACTGGTACAGACCGAAATAGAGAACCGCCAGCAAGAGCGGCACGCCGGTCCAGGGGTTCATGGTCCAGTTGGAAAGACGCTCGCCCAGGGTCGGCCCCTGCCCCTGGCGCTGACTGACCACGCCGTCGAGCAAACCCTTGCAGACCCGCTTGCGCTCTAGGCTGATGCGCAGATGCAGATCGACGCGGCGTTCGAAGACGATGTCCTTGACCACATTGTCGATGGCCTCGCGCCGCTCCTCCTCGACCGTCAATACCCGCTGGTGGATTTCCTCATCCTTCTGCAACAGCAACAGCGCCAGGGCGCGCCGGTCGAGGCGGTAGTCGCCGTGCAGCAGCATCGCCACCCGGGCGATGTCCCGCTCCAGGTCGGCGGCGTAGGCGAAACGCGCCCGGAGCAGGGGATCGAAAGCGGCGATGGCCGCGCGGATTTCCGCCAGCCCCCGGCGCCGTCCCAGGGCCGCGCCGACCACGGGAATCCCCAGCTTTTCCTGCAACAGCGGGATATCGATACTCATGCCGACGCTTTCGGCCTCATCCAGGATATTGACCACCAGCAGCACCGGCAACCCCGCTTCGATCAGTTGCAGGGTCATGGGCAGCATGCGCTCGATGTTGCGCGCCGCCAGGACATGCACCACCACCCGGGGGTCTTCTTCCAGCAGGATGGTCCGCGCCACCCGCTCCTCCTCGGTGATGGGCAACAGGGCGTACATGCCGGGGGTGTCGAGAACCTCGTAGCGCTCGCCGTCGATGTCGCAGTGGCCGCGCGAGACTTCCACCGAGGTGCCGGGATAGTTGGAAACCGTGGTGTAGGCGCCGGTCAGGGAATTGAAAAGTACACTCTTGCCGACATTGGGGTTGCCGACGAGGATGATTTTGCGTTGACCGTGGGAAAGCTGTGTTTCTGACATGCGATTCACTTCCGGATCACCCCGCCTTTTCCTGGCAGAGGGGACAGCGGCCGAAGATTTCGTGGCGATGACTGAGCAGAATGAAACCGTGTTGACGGGCGATCTCTTCCTGCAATTCTTCGATGCGCGGATCCTCGAATTCGACGATGGCGCCGCAATCTTTGCAGATGAGGTGGTCGTGATGTTCGGCGTCGGTGGTCGATTCGTAGCGGGTCTGGCCGTCGCCGAAATCGCGGGAAGCGGCAATGCCGCATTCGGAGAAGAGCTTCAGGGTGCGGTAGACGGTGGCGTAGCCGATATTGGGATGTTTCTTGCGCAGCTTGAGATAGAGATCTTCCGTCGAAGGATGGGAGCCGCAGCGCAAAAAGGCGTCGAG